>JAFQAF010000368.1 GCA_017400025.1 Oscillospiraceae bacterium | reverse complement strand
TTCAGAACCCAGCAGCATATCCTTCAGGCTTACATCTGCTTCCTCCAGTTCTTCTTCATCTGCTGTAATGGCATCAATCAGTTCAATTATTTCATCATCTTCTTCAAAGGCTTCGTTCCCTTCGGAACCAAAGCCTATTTCGTTCAGAATTTTTTCATCCATAAAAAATACCTCCTTTTCGGATGCGAAAAGAAGGCGTATATCATTTTAAAGAACAACACCTGTTTTCACACCGAATATTCTGTTTATCAGCTTCGTATCGCTTACTCCCGCACGGGTCGCTGCTCACAAGTGTCATCTCCTTTTTTAATTAAATTTTACATTACTCATTATTTTATGTTATTCCGATATATTATGTCAACACTTTTTTAGAATAAAATATGGTAAAAAAAGCAGGCACAGAGCCTGCTTTGTTTTTTACTGTATGGCATTTGCTATAAATCCGCCGCCCATCACATAATTATCCTTGTAGATTACTACGCTCTGGCCTTTTGCGGCAGCACGCACCGGGTTTATGAATTCCAGCACAATTTTTTCACCATCGCTGAATACCACCCTGGCATCGTCACCTTTTGAGGCACTGCGGATTTTTACGTTGTATATTTCACCCGGTTCAAAAGGTTTTTCTGCTGCATATACCGGCTGTGAAAGCTCAACGGAAGTGAAAAATTCATCCCCGGCATATCCCAGCAGCACGTTGCCGTTTTCCTGGATTTCCTTTACAAAGGCAGGCTTGCCCAAAGCTACACCCAGGTGTTTTCTCTGCCCAACTGTGTAGTTGTGCACACCGTTGTGCCTTTTCAGCCTTTTGCCTTCAGGGGAAATCAGCCATCCGTATTTTGTCTTGTAGCCCAGGCTTTCAATAAACCGGGTATGGTTGCCGTCTGGAATAAAGCAGATTTCCTGGCTGTCCGGCTTGTCTGCATTGAACAGTCCTATATCGCCGGCCATTGTGCGGATATCCGGCTTTTCATAGCTGCCTATAGGCAGAATCAGCCTTTTCAGCATATGCTGCGGCAGTCTGTACAGCATATAGCTCTGGTCTTTTGCCAGGCTGACAGCCTTTTTCACAAAGGTCCAGCCGTCAATATTTTCCACCTGTGCATAGTGGCCGGTGGCTATATAGCCTATGCCCAGCTCATCGGCTTTGGCGATGAGGGTGGCAAATTTTACATTTGGGTTGCATACAATGCATGGATTGGGTGTCATGCCTTTTACGTAGTTTTCGCAGAAGGGCTCAACCACATATTTTCTGAATGCCTCCTGGGCATCTGCCACATGCAGTTTTATGCCCAGCTTGTCACATACTTTTCTTGCGTCTGCCACAGCTTCGTCAGAAGAAGGGGAAAACTTTATCACCACGCCTTCCACCTCCAGCCCCTGCTTCTGCAGCAGGTCTATGCACACAGAGGAATCCACGCCGCCGGATACACCAACCAGCACTTTTTTGTAATCAAGGTTCATATCAGTCTCCTGAAATATTTATAAAGTAATCATATTTATATTATATTCAATTTGTTTTGTAAAAAACGGGATTATACCTGCCGCCGGCGGCAAGAATAACAGTAATTATTTATACTTTCCGCTTTCCATAACAGCCAGCCGGTCACATCTTTCGTTTTCCGGGTGGCCTGCGTGGCCTTTAATCCAGTTGAATGTTACTTTGTGCTGTGCCAGCAGAGGCAGCAGCTGTTCCCACAGGTCCACGTTGAGGGCAGGCTTTCCGTCGGCCTTTTTCCAGCCTTTTTTCTTCCAGCCGTAAACCCAGCCTTTTTCGATACTGTCCACTACATACTTTGAATCGCTGGTCAGTATCACGTTGCATTCTTCCTTCAGCGCTTTCAGCGCATACAGCACAGCGCACAGCTCCATACGGTTGTTTGTGGTGTGTTCTTCACCGCCGCTCAGCTCTTTTTCGTGGCCGTTGTAGCGCAGAATCCGCCCCCAGCCGCCGGGACCCGGATTGCCGCTGCAGGCACCGTCTGTAAAAATTTCCACTGTTTTCATACATTTTCCTTTATCAACATATATTTTATTTTAATCAACAAGGTAATTATATAATAAACATCTGTTTATGTAAAGAATGCACAATTCTTTTTGCCCTGCCTTGACATTGACAGATAAAATAAGTATCATTTATACAGAGGGCATGTTGTCTATGCCGATTTTGTTCGTTATTTTAAGGAGTAAAATCCTTTTTACAGAGTTCGTTACATATTTTAAAAGGGGATTATCTGCACCATTTATGATGGTGAGTTTTTGCATACAAATTTTATTGCAAAATCCCCGGAAAGGACATTGAATGGCAAAAATCAAAACGGAAAAAAATACTAAAAGAAAATATTACAGAAAAAACAATAAATCACCTGCAGAGAAGGCTGTTGAATCCATCAGAATAATTCCTCTTGGCGGTCTTAATGAAATAGGCAAGAATATGACAGTCTATGAATGCATGGGCGATATGTTTGTGGTGGACTGCGGCAACACTTTCCCGGACAGCGAAATGTTCGGCGTTGACCTGGTTATACCTGATTTCACATATATACTTGAAAACACTGACAAAATAAAAGGCATCGTAATTACTCACGGCCACGAAGACCACATAGGTGCACTGCCGTACCTGCTGCGTGAGGTAAACCTGCCTGTTTATGCAACAAGACTTACAAAAGGTCTTATAGAAAACAAACTCAGCGAACATTCACTTAAAAGCGTGGTGGAAATCCACGAAATCAGACCGGGCGACAGAATACAGCTGGGCTGTATGACAGTGGTGCCTATCCATGTAAACCACTCTATCCCGGATGCAGTCGGTCTGGCAATCGAATCCCCTGCAGGCACAGTTGTGACCACAGGTGACTTCAAGATAGATTTTACACCTCCGCAGGGCGAAACCACAGACCTGGCCACCTTTGCGGAATACGGCCGCAAGGGAGTGCTGGCATTCCTGGCAGACTCCACAAACGCAGAGCGCCGCGGTTCTTCCGCCAGTGAAAAAACTGTGGGCCGCAGTTTTGAAGGCTTTTTTGAAAAGGCAGCAGGCAAACGTATCA
>JAFQAF010000367.1 GCA_017400025.1 Oscillospiraceae bacterium | reverse complement strand
CCTTGGTCTGGAGCTTGAACTGATAGACATCACACCGGCCTGCCGCCAGGCACTGCTGGATATCGGCCACGACGCCACCACACCGGATGTGACCTTTGAAAACGTGCAGGCAAGAATGAGAACCCTCAACGGCCTCAATATTGCCAATGCCATAGGCGGCATTATGGTGGGCACCGGCGACCTTTCCGAAGTGTGCCTGGGTTTTTCCACCTACGGCGGTGACCATCTTGCCAGCTACGGCGTGAACACCTCTGTTTCCAAAACAGTTATCCGCACTATGCTGCCATACGTGACAGCACTGAACAACCTGAAAAGTGCACAGAAGCCTATAGACGATATACTCAATATACCGGTAAGCCCGGAACTGGTGCCACACGGCGGTGAAATACTGCAGAAAACAGAGGAAATACTGGCACCTTACAAGCTGATAGATTTCTATATCTACTGCTTTATCGTGGCAAAAATGTCCCCTATAGAAATGGCACAGAGAGCCTCCTGCGTGTTTGAGGGCGAATTTACAGCCAGCTACCTGCGCGAAAAGGCACAGATGCTCTGCCGTCGCTTTATCACCGGCCAGTTCAAACGCTCTGCCGCACCGGAAGGCGCAGCACTGACCCACGCCCACCTGGGCGGCCGGGCACGCAGCCTGCCAAGCGATTCCTCTATGGGCATTTTCAATCATTATCTCAATATATAGCCTTCCCCTCTGCACAGCCGGGCAAGGCATAAACCGGCACACCGGTATATACAAAAAAGCAGGGCACAGCGGATATACCGCTGTGCCTTTTCTGTACATAAATACCGTTTTAGAAGATGAGATACCGGGACGGAGAATAAAAAAGCAGGCTGATGCCTGCTTTCTGTGTCTGTATAAAGTTTTCTGCGGGTTATTCGTTTTTCAGCTTTTCCCACATTGTTTCAAAGTTATAGCTGCCCATGGTGCGCAGGCCGTTGTCAAATACAACGTCCGTGGTATTGTCATACACTGCCAGGTGATAGTCGCCCCCGGCCGCAAAGAACAGACAACGCACCTCTACACCGGTGCATTTTTCCGCCACCGGCAGGCAGTAGCGCAGCAGGTCCACATACTGTCTGGTGGTGAAGCGCTCTTTCTTTGCCAGGTCTGCGGCACAGATTATCATCATATATTCGCAGGCGGTGTAGCCCGGTTTTTTGAAATAATTGCCCACGGCGTTTACATATTCCGGTGCAAGATAGGGGGATTTGTACAGCTGCCGGAACTCTATCACGGCTTTGTCCTTATCAAATTTATACTTTTCTGCCATCTGTTCCAGAGTCTGTGTCTTCATGCCCTCCTGGATATCGGCTATTCTTTTCAGTATTTTGCTTTTTGGCAGCACTGTTTCCTGGCCGGTGGAGGCGGCACGTTTTATAAACCAGCCCTCCGGTATCAGCCCCAGTCTTTTCCAGCGGTACAGCCGGCTGTAGGTCAGCCCTGTCTGTGCCAGCAGTTCTTTCTTTGTGATGTATTCCATCTTATCATTCCCTACATATTTTGATATTTTAATCATAACACAATGCCGCGGCAGATTACAATAAAAGAATTGTAATATGTGGCGGTATAAACGGAAAATACAAAAGCCGGGCAGACTGCCCGGCTGTGGTTTTACTGCTGATAAACTGCTGTATGCACCGTCAGAGCAGTGAAAACAGCATAAAGAGATAATGTGCCGCCACCCCTGCACACAGGCCGCCGATTGTATGGCTGAAAATGGCGTCCTTTATAAACTGGCGGCGGTCAAGGGCGTCCATCATTGAAATATGGGTGGACAGATAGCCGGACCAGCACATACCCATAGCGGTGAACACCGCAATTTCGTTGAGGCCGGCTGTTCCTGTGGCCAGCATACGGGGCACAAGGGCCATTGCTGCACCGGTGGCACCAAGGGAAGTGATAGGGAAAGCGATATTGCCTGCATCTTTAAAGCCGAACAGCAGCTGTGTCACCGGGCTGATGATTTCCCCCAGTTTTGGCAGCAGGGCCACACCTTCATAGGCCGCACCCGTGTAAACGCCGTCTGCCGGCGGGCCGAAGGTGAGTATCATCACAAAGGTGCATATACACAGCACGCCGGGGATAATATCCATACCCAGCTGCACGCCGGTTTTGCCCCCTTCAAGAATTGCATTGAGGGCACGCTCCATTGCAGAGCCGTGAACAGTGCGCATTTCGCCAAAATCCACCTTGTCTGCCCTGCGGCTGTGGTCGGCTTTATATTCTTCCTTTGAAATGCCGTAGTGTTTTCTGGTGGCAGCCAGCATCAGGCGCACAGAAACCACACTGCCTATGCAGGCACCCAGCACACCTGTCCAGGCGGCGGAGATAATGCCCGGCACACCCAGACCCATCATATATGTGACCAGTATCATACCCATGCCAAAGCTGGTGCCCAGATTGCACAGGGCAGGAACCTGGTATTCCTTGAAATATTTTGTAAAGCTTTCGTTTTTGGCAAGGGAGAGAATGGCAGGATTGTCTGAAACAAAGGTGGACACCACCCCAAGGCTGGCCGCACCGGGCAGGCCGTACAGCGGGCGCATAAGGGGGCTGATAAGCCTGTTCAGCAGGCTGATTACGCCGAATTCTGCCATAAGGTTGGAAATTGCCCCGGTAACCACCGAAATGGCCATAATGAAAAACACCGTGTTCAGCAGAAGGTCGTGGGCGGTATTCATAATTGTGTTGAACAGGTTGCCCACACCCATCACTTTTGCAAGGGCGGCAAAGCCAGCCACCACCACAAACAGCACTATGTAGGTTTCCTTGTCCACTGCTTTTTTCTGTCTCATAATCTCTCCGTAAATATTGTTTTTATAATGACAGAATACCATACTCAACTTTGTTTTACAAGAAAATATATTTGTTTTAATTTATAAACCGAAATTTTTATATATTATTTCTTAAATTGTTTTTCTTGCAGAAACAGGTGTTTTTTGTTAATATAAAACATATACAAAGGAGATATAATATGGAGAAAAAACTGCGAGAAAAAATGCTGGCCCTTGGCGTGTCTGACGTTGGCTTCTGCCGCGTGGAAGACGGGCCGTCCGGGCTGAACAATGCCATGAGCATAGTTGTGAAACTGTCTGATGCCATTATTGACGAAATACAGACAGAGCCTACCCACACATATTTCAACCACTACAGAACGGTGAACTTTTTTATAGACCAGTGCCTGCTGCAGGCCGGGCTGGAGCTGGAGAGAAACGGCTATAAATTTATCACAGTGGCTGCCAGCCAGTCCATAAACGACGAAGGCTGGATGTACCGCGGCCGCTATTCCCACAAGGCCATAGCAAGGCAGGCAGGCCTGGGCAGCATAGGCAACAGTTGCCTGTTTTTACACAAAGATTTCGGCGCAAGGGTGCGCCTGGGCACAATATTCACCGATGCGCCTTTTGAAAACCCTGCTGTACTGCCGCCGAACCCCTGCACAAACTGCAATATATGCAAGGAAATGTGCCCGTCCGGCGCTATCAGCGGCAAAAGCTGGCAGCCCGGCATGGAAAGGGAAGAATTTTTTAACCCGGACAAATGCTCCAACCATATGAAACGCCGGTACAAGCATATAGGCCGCGGCGCTGTCTGCGGGCTGTGCATAAAATACTGCCCATTGCGGAAGTAGAAAAACAAAACGATAAATTTGAATTTGTGAGGCTTATTCTATGGGTTTCCTTGATGTATTTAAGAAAAAAGAAAAGATACTAACCATCGCAGAAGCACAAGAAAAAATGTATACTTCATTATCAGAATATACAGGGTGGAAATATTTAAAAAGTCAGCATTGCTTACGACTAAGAGTTGAAAATATCGTATTTGATATAAGTTTCTACAGTTCAAAATATAATGTATCTGGTGAGCGTATCGAAGCAAACTGTGAATTTGAATTTTGGAATAAACAGTTCGACAATATTTGTAACGTGAACAGTAAAATAGGTTTTGTGTTCTTTCGGCCCGAGAACGACTATTGGTACGATATTTCTACCGAAACAAAATTGAATGCAGCTATTGATGATATAAAGAGCAAAATAGATGCGTATGCCTTCCCGTTAGTGAAAAGATTTGAAGATGATTATTGCGGTGCAATGGCATATTTATCGAGTGATGACATGCAGGAGTTGTATCGGTTGAATAAGTTTGGGACATTTGAAAAAATGAAATCCTTATAGAAGCGACAAATTCCAATTTACTATATTTGCTTTACATATATTTATATGCTGTTTTCGTGAAAATAGTAACCCCCCGGCAAAGCCGGGGGTTCTTCATATGCGGGCAAAGCCCTATGATACTAGCAGCATCTTAAGATGCATGACGGTCTGACCACTGCGAAAGACTATTACTTGCTACCCGTGAACGGGTCTACATACTCTTTGAGTGTCATTTGGTCATTTATTTGGTCTTCTTTTAATTGATTTTG
>JAFQAF010000366.1 GCA_017400025.1 Oscillospiraceae bacterium | reverse complement strand
TTCTTACAATAGTTCTGTTATACTCCCTTAACTGCTCCTCATCACACTCGCCGTTTCTGACCATAAACATATTATTGCCTATGGGCTGAATTTCAAGGTAGTCGTAATAATCGGCTATTCTGCAAAGCTCGTCGAAAGGTTCGCCCTTTATCATAGCTCTGAAAAGCTCGCCTGCCTCACAGGCAGAACCTATAATAAGACCTTCACGGTGTTTGATAATTTCGCTTTTTGGCATGCGGGGAGTTTTGAAAAAATAGTCCAGATGGCTGAAAGAAATAAGTTTATAAAGATTTTTTATACCAAGCTGGTTTTTTGCAAGCAGGACAATATGATTGCTTCGTCTTGGCAGCTTGTCTGTACTGCTTAAATCTGAATTTATTCTTTCCACATCATATATTCCCTGTTTTTCAAGGTCTGATATGAGACCGGAAAAAATTCTGGACAGCATAACAGCATCATCGGTTGCACGATGATGATTGAATTTACCCAGGCTGTAGTGGTCAGCCAGGGTGTCCAGTTTATGATTTTTAAGGTCCTGTAGCAGGTTTCTTGCCAATGGCAAAGTATCAAGAAAAGCAAATCTGAAATCTGTACCAACCTTTGCAGCATTGACTTTGAGAAAATTCACATCAAAGCCTGCAGCATTGTGTGCCACAAGAATTCTGTTGCCAATAAATGACTTGAATTTTTCAATTGCTTCAAGCTGCCCCGGGGCACCTTTTACCATATCATCAGTAATTCCGGTAAGCTCCACAATATTTGCCGGGATAGGTTTGCCCGGGTCTGCATATGTATGGAATTCATCAAGAACTTCCCCGTCTTTCCATACTATTGCACCGATTTCTGTAATTGTTTCAGTATTCGGATTAAGACCTGTACTCTCAATATCAAATACTACAAACTCGGTTTCTCGCATTTTCCCGGCGATTTCACCCTGGTACACATTTACAATATTGTCTACAAGGTAGCCTTCACATCCGTAAATCAGTTTGAAATCCGGGTCTTCCTTTTGTATTTTATCCCGCTCAAGCATAGCCTGCGGGAAACCCTGTGCAACGCCATGGTCAGTGATTGCAATGGCGCGGTGTCCCATTTTATAGGCATATTTTACAGCCTCATCCGGCCCGATAAGCGCATCCATTGCAGACAGTTTTGTATGCAGATGAAGCTCTACCCTTTTGTTTTCTGCTGTGTCCTTCTTTGCTTTCACATCAAAGGTAATTATGTCATAAGGCATGATTACATAGTCACGCTCATACTTGTCCATCTGGCAGTCACCGCGGACAAGGAAATACATTCCCGGTTTTATGCTGTCCCACTTGTCAAAATTCTTTTCGTTGGGGTCAAGCAGAATTTTTATATTGATTGAATTGTTCCCATCAGTAATTGAATAAATATATATTTTTCTGAAGTTACCCTGCTGCGCTGTGGCAAAAACTTTGCCCCACACCATAACCTTTCCGTTCTGTGCCAGTGCTTCATCAATGGAAACAAGGTTTTTTGGTGTCTGATATTTACCCATAAATACCTTTACAGAATCAGGTTTTATACTCAGCCCCGGGATTTCAAAATCTGTATATTTTGGCTTTTTCTCAACCATTTTTACTACAGGTGCTATTTCAACAGCAGGAGTTTCCTCGACAACAAGGTCTTCATTTTTCACCAGTTTTACAGCAACAACAGAGTTTGTAAGTGAATAAATAAAATCTGACATTGACTGTTCAAAACCGCAGCCGGAAAGAAAGCCGAAGCCATTCCCCACTGTCATTGTAAGTATATTATTATCAAGGCTTACCTGTGAATTTTTAAAGAATTTCAGCGGAATATTGATAACATTGGCACAGTACATCTGCAGCAATGTGTCCAGATGCTCTGTCCTGAAAGTGGACAGATTGAATTTATTTACAATATCTATGGAATATTCCGGGAATTTCCTGCTGAGAAATTCTGCAAAGTTTTCAAGGGCGGCATAGCTAATAAGCCGTGATGAAGAAATCACGGCTGTAAGGTGTGAATTTTTGCGGTGCACATCTATGTTTTCCAGCAATGCACCGCTGAATTCATTTATATAATAACTGTTATAATCGTTAAAAACAGAAAGAATGTAATTACTCACTTTTTTCCTCTAAGAAATTGTATATTTCTTCCACAAATTCATCTATGAAATCACCGCGGAGAACTTTTACCTTTTCACCTTTTTTGAAAAGAACAGCATTGTCCACACCGCAGGCGATGCCTATATCTGCCTCTCTTGCTTCGCCCGGGCCGTTTACAGCACAACCCATAACAGCAACCTTTATATCCTTGGTTATACCTTTCAGTCTGTTTTCAACCTCGGTGGCAATACCGGCAACATCCAGGTTTGTTCTGCCGCAAGTAGGACAGGATACAATTTCCGGACCAGGTACTTTGATACCGGCTGCACGGATGATATCAAAACCGGCAGGTATTTCTTTCAGCGGTGAATCTGTAAGGCTTACACGGAGTGTATCACCTATACCATCCATAAGCAGTGCACCTATACCCATACCTGATTTGATGAGGCCCATTCTGTATGTACCTGCCTCTGTAACACCAAGATGTAACGGATACGGACACATTGTATCCAGCAGACGATAGGCTGCAACCATTGTAGGTACGTTTGAAGATTTGATAGAAACAATAATATCGTGGAAATCAAATTTTTCCAGCAGGCGGATATGATACATTGCACTTTCACAAAGGGCTTCAGGTGTAGGAGAGCCATATTTTTCGAGCACATGCTTTTCAAGGCTGCCTGCATTCACACCTATTCTGATCGGCACATTGTGAGCTTTACATGCATCAACAACCGCCTTTATCTTGTCATCATCGCCTATGTTGCCAGGATTTATACGCACTTTATCAACACCGGCTTCTACGCAGGCGATTGCGATTCTGTAATCAAAGTGAATATCTGCAACCACAGGGATTTTCACTGCTTTTTTCAGCTCTGTAATAAGGCGCACATCTTCAAGTGAAGGTACACTTACACGTACTATCTGGCAGCCTTCCTTTTCAAGGGCAACAGCCTGTGCAACATTGCCTTCCACGTCAGCTGATTTTACATTCAGCATACTCTGAACAAGAATAGGATTATCACCGCCAAGATAATAATTGCCAACTTTTACAACTCTTTTTTCATGTCTCATATTTATCACCGTTTAAACAAAGAATTTGGTTATATCGCTGAAGGTTACAAAAGCCATAAATCCAAGGAGTACCAGCATGCCAAGACCGTTGATAGCGGCCTCATATTTCTGAGGTACCTGTCTGCCTGTGATGAATTCTATCAGCAGGAACACAAGGCGGCCGCCATCCAGTGCCGGAAACGGCAGAAGATTGAAAACACCCAGGTTTATTGTAATCATTGCAAGAATTGAAAGCACCGGCTCTATACCATAGCTTACTGCATCGCTTACAACAGACACTATACCTACCGGACCGGACATCTGGTTTATAGCCACGTTGCCAGTCACAAGGTCAACCAGGCTTAAAAATACCATCCTGGCTATACTTACAGTCCAGTTAAACGCCTCTTTTAACATATTTGGAATATTATTTTCCACCGGCAGAACAGTAAAGTCTATAACCATCTGTTTTATGCCGTTTTCGTCCTCATATGTTTCAAAGGTAACATTTTCAAGCTCTGTCTTCTCGCCGTTTCTGATTACAGTAAAATCTGCCGTGCCATTCTGTGTTCTGGCAAATTCATAAATAACATCGTTTGCTATATAGCATTTGCGGCCGTTGATAGCGATTATCTCATCGCCTACCATAAGACCGGTCTGCTGTGTCATAGCACCTTCGTAAAAGCTGCTTACTGTTCTGCTGGTTATTGCTTCCTGTCCGCATACAAGCACACAAAGCACTGCAAAACCCAGCAGCATATTCATCACCGCACCAGCTACCACAACAGATATCCTGTTCTGTACCGGCACAGAATTAAAAGCACCTTCCCGGTCGCTTTCTTCGTCTTCACCCTCCATGGCTACATAGCCGCCTATAGGAAAAAGGCGCAAAGCATAAAGTGTGTCACCTTTTGTAACGCCGAACAGCTGGGGACCCATGCCGATACTGAATTCATTTACTTTAATTCCACTCCGTTTGGCTGTGATAAAATGACCAAGTTCATGGATTATGATTACCACACTGAAAACCAAAACAGAAACAATAATACTCATTGAATATAAAAAACCTCTATCTGATTAATTGCGCATCCACAAAAGCTCTTGCCTCTTTGTCTGCACGGAATACATCTTCTAAAGTATATTCAGCGGAAAAATTAAAATGAGAAAGAACTGCATAAACGATGCGGCCAATATCAGCAAACCTGATTTTATCTTCAAGGAAAAGCTGAACTGCCCTTTCGTTTGCACCGTTTACTGCACATGGATACAGACCGCCTTTGTTTATAGCCTCAATGGCGGCTTTGAGGCAAAGGAATGTTTCCGGGTCTGCCGGGGCAAAAGTAAGATCCTTCATTGCAAAAAAATCAAGACTTTCTGCCGGGCATTCAAATCTGTCCGGATAGGTTATTGCATACTGGATAGGCAGTCTCATATCCGGCACGCCCATCTGTGCAATTACGCTGTTGTCAATAAACTGTACTGCAGAGTGAATAATACTCTGTCTGTGTACAACTATCTGCACATCACTCGGTTTTACATCAAAAAGCCATACCGCTTCTATCAGTTCGAGACCTTTATTCATAAGTGTGGCAGAATCTATGGTAATTTTTGAGCCCATACTCCAGTTAGGATGCTTGAGTGCCTGGGCTTTTGTTACATTTTCCAGCTGTTCAGAGCTATATCCGAAAAATGGACCGCCTGAAGCTGTGAGTATAATTTTATTAAGTGATTTTGCGCTGTGTTTGTCCTGCAGGCACTGGAAAATGGCGGAATGTTCACTGTCAACCGGCAGAAGTTTTACACCATTTTTCTTTACAGCATCCATTACCAGCTTGCCGCCGGTAACAAGGCTTTCCTTGTTTGCAAGCGCAACATCTTTTCCGCTGTTGATTGCAGCAAGAGTTGCCTCAAGACCGGCAATACCTACAACAGCGTTGAGAACAACAGCATCAACTTCCAGCTGTGCCAGCTTTACAAGACCGGCTTTGCCTATAATCAGCTTTACACCCAGTTTCTCTGCTGTTTCTTTAAAATTATTGCCTGCATCCTCATTTGTTAAGCATACATATTCCGGATGGAATTTTTCAATCTGCTCTGTCAGCAGTTTTGTGTTGCTGTTTGCAGACAGCGCCACAACATTTATACCGTGTTTTTCACATACATCCAGAGTCTGTGTGCCAATTGACCCTGTAGAGCCAAGAAGGATAATGTTTTTATACATTGAATATACCTCCCGCATTAACAACTATACCAAGGAATGATGATACTATAGGTGCAACCAGCAGGACACTGTCAAATCTGTCCATTACACCGCCGTGACCAGGCATAAGATTGCCGTAGTCTTTTATGCCAACATTTCTCTTTACTGCCGATGCAAATAAATCACCTATCATACCTACAACAGAACCGCAGGCCGCAATAATGCCAATTATCAGCATGTGCTGCATATCAAAACTGTAAACTGCAGCAGAGCCTTCAAGAAGTGGTTTCAGCATGCTGTATGCCCACAGAATAAAACATGTAAGCAGGACGGATCCTACTACACCGCCTACAGCACCTTCCTTTGTCTTTTTAGGTGAAAGCACCGGTGCAAGCTTATGTTTGCCAAAGAAATACCCTGCAAAATATGCAAAAACGTCTCCGCCCCATGCTATTACTGCTGTAAGTATAAGCATAAATGCGCCATCCCATCCGAATGGTGTATATGGCATAATATATTTGAATCTAAGAATTGACCAGAATCCAAACAGAACATATGTACCAAAGGCAATTTCTGCTGCAACAGTCATAAAATTAATTTTTTCAAAATTAAAAACAACTATTGTGGCAAATCCAACTGCAAAAAGTGCAGCCATAAGCATATAATTTACCGATTTCATCTCATAGGAATTGAATAACAGAACTACAACTCCTGCAGCGTGAAGGAGCCGTGAAGTCCGCTTTACATTTTTTTCCCTGAATGCATTGTTTATTTCAGTGACAGCAATTGTATACAATGCAAATAAAGTTACATTGAATATCCATGTATGAAACTGGCTTAACACTATAAAAAGTATTACTACACCTATTAAGCCGGATATTGTTCTGGTTTTCATAATTACTCCTTAAACACCGCCAAAGCGTCTGTTTCTTCTGTTGAACTCAATAATAGCTTCATCCAAATCTTTTCGTGTAAAATCAGGCCACAGCACATCCATATATACAAATTCTGAATATGCTATCTGCCACAGCAGGAAGTTGGAAATTCTTTTCTCCCCGCTTGGTCTGAGAATAAAATCGGGATCCGGCTGACCTTTTGTATAAAGATGATCAGAAAATACATCTTCTGTAATATCATCCACTGCAAGCTGACCGTTTTTCACCTTTTCTGCTATAGCTTTTGCAGCAGAAACAATCTCATTTCTTGCACCGTAATTCAATGCAATATTGAGAGTCATGCCTGTTCGGTCTTTTGTTTTTTCTTCTATATCAAGCATAAGCTCAAGAAGTTCGCCGGAAAAAGCAGATTTGTCACCCAAAAATACAACTCTGTTGTTTTCCTTTTCATAGTCAAAAGCCTTTATCAGATATTCTTTCAGCAAAGACATGATGCCGTTTACTTCTTCTGCAGGTCTTTTCCAGTTTTCGGTGGAAAAAGCATAAAAAGTAACAGATTCCAGACCAAGCTCGTTGCAGTATCTGGTAATATCCTGAAATACTTCTGCCCCTTTTTTATGGCCCATATTTCTTGGCAGCATTCTTTTTTTTGCCCATCGGCCGTTGCCGTCCATTATAATGCCTATATGTTTAGGAATTGTGATATTTT
>JAFQAF010000365.1 GCA_017400025.1 Oscillospiraceae bacterium | reverse complement strand
GTAGATGTTTTTGTTGTGTCAGACTGTGGTGTAATTACTTGCTGGTTAACAAATTGTGGCGACATACCCTCGCTTTTTTCGTCAGCAACAGATTGTATCAGCGGCATCACCATTTCTTCCTGCTGTTCATCCTGTACCGGGATAGCAATATCATCAATAGTTCCTGCCTGCTGTTCTGCCTGTTCCGCCTGCCTGCTGGTTTCATCACTCCTCATACGGATATAGTTGTCTTTACCCACCATAGCAGCTGTACCGCCGCCCAGCATAAGGCCGGACAATGCGCCGCCGGCTGCAGATGTCAGCAGTTCCTGCAAGCTGAATGATGTCAGCAGCTCCTGCGCGCTGAATTTTGCATCAGGGTTATTCTGCACCACATCCATCAGCCAGCCCGCAAGATAAGACATACCTTCTTCAATACCTTCAGAGCCCGCCTGTTTTGCCAGATTTTTAATCAGTCCGCCACCCTTACCGGTCAGTATATCCAGCCAGGCATCAACGCCGATTTTTTCTGTTGCCATTTCAATGCAATTTCTGCATAACAAAAATCCCTGTAAACCGCCTATTATAGCGGAATTACAGGGATTTTATTATGGTGGAGCTGACGGGAGTTGAACCCGTGTCCGAAAAGTAATTCATGACAGTATCTACGAGCGTAGTTTGTCTACAACATTCCCTTTGATGCAGGCCGGCAAACAGGCCGCATCATCAGTAGCTTCATAAATGCGTGACACAGCTCAAAGCTTTGCTGTGTTCACGGGCTCTATCTACATGACGCCAAGACCCCGGCCGATAGAAAACCGGGCTTGACGGCTGCTGTTAATTAAGCAGCTACTAATTCGTTATGATTAGCGTTTATTTTTGTGAAGCTTTTTAAGTGGTGCCTCACCACTACCCGCTGCTCTCACTGCAAACTCCCCGTCGAAATCCAATACAGCCCCGGATATTGGTGTGTAACAATGTTTTGTACACATTGGATTATCATAACGAGATAAGCAGAGTTATCTGACTCTTTCCTTGAGTGCGCGGTCAATGTCCCTTTTGGCATCGCGTTTGGCCATTGCTTCACGTTTATCGTAAAGCTTCTTACCTTTACACAATCCAAGTTCAACTTTTACATACTGTTTTTTGAAATAAAGTGACAGTGGAATCAGAGTCAGGCCTTCCTGCTTCAGTTTTCCTATCAGCTTATTGATTTCTTTTTTATGCAACAGCAGTTTGCGCACCCTGAAAGGGTCTTTATTGAAAATATTGCCTTTTTCATAAGGGCTCACGTGCATACCATACACGAACACTTCACCATTCTGAATGTCTGCCCAGGCTTCCTTAAGGTTGACCGAACCATTCCTTATGGATTTGATTTCAGTACCAAAAAGCTCAATACCGGCTTCATATGTTTCCAGAACAAAATATTCGTGTCTTGCGGCACGGTTTACAGTAATTGTCTGTCCCATAATCCACCACCTTTCTGATAAGGACAAATCTTATCTGAATAATTATATTACTTTATTTGTTCTTTGTTGTCAAGTGACAATGATCAGAGAAAATAACATATAATTATAGTATTTTTATGTTTTCGACATTTTTCGACATAAAAAGTGTTGAATCTTTTCTCTTATAATGCTAACATTTAATATATAGTTAGTATATTTTGGAGTATAGACATGGCTGACAATTTGAAAATACTTATAAGTGAAAATAATCCTGCTGTTATGGTAAGCTTTTCAGACTATTTTTCTGATAAGAACGTGCAGTTGATATACTGTAAAAAAGATGGTGCTGAAATACTGGAATACATCCGATGCTATCATCCGGATGCTGTCCTGTGTGATATATTTATGAAAAATATGGACGCTGTGGAAATGATAACAGCAGCAAAAGCTGCCGGCTATGATGATACGCTTTATCTGATATCTTCTGCATACAATAATGATAAGCTTGTTTCTACAGTTATGAATTCAGGCTTTGACTATTTCTTCCTCAAGCCCTGCTCACCCGAATATCTTTACAGTATAATCAGCTCCATGCTCACCATTCCGGATAGTTTCCACCCTAATGATATGGAAAAGCCTGTAACAGATATATTGAGAGAATTCAGAATGCCTGCCCATATAAAAGGATACTCTTTCCACAGACGGGCTATTCTTATGGCAATTGGAAATCCTGATATTATAAATAATGTGACAAAAAGATTGTACCCTGCTGTAGCCGAATTATTCGGTACCACTCCTTCGAGAGTTGAAAGAGCCATGAGAACTGCCATTGAAATTTCCTGGGACAGAGCCGGTGATGACGTACTGAACAGATATTTCAGCTATCATTTCGGTAAGTTCACCAGACCTTCCAACAGTGAATTTGTTGCCTGCATCTCTGATATTGTAAGGATGGAATACCTTTCTGCCGCAGAACATTAATAAGGAGGCCTTTTACAGGCCTCCTTTCATTTGTCCAGTATAAAATCAATTACTGCGTCTGCAGTTTTTAAGGTCTGCTCCTCTACAGAGACAGTTGGTATTCCGTCGCCTTTCTGTGGCCCGTAACTGCCAAAAAAGCTATGGCAGCCTCCCTCTATTATTATTTCCTGTGTGTCCGGAGGAAGGTTACTGTAATACTTTTCATAATTTTCCATATTCAGTACACCGTCTTCAGTTGCCCTTACAGAAAGAACATCAATATTTTTTTCCGAAATATCCTCTGTGGAATATGCTGCCAGAAGAACAATACCTGAAATTTCATTGTTGTCCCCGGCAATATATGCTGCAGCCATAGAGCCTCCAAGAGAGTGACCGCCGATATACCACTTATCAATGTCCGGATACATTGCGGTTATTTCCCCGGCTATATCCATATCCAATACCGCAAGATTAAAAGGCATATGCGGCACTATACAAAGTATGCCTGCTGCCGCCAGTTCCTTTGCAACAGGTGAATAGGATGTATATTCCACCTTGCCGCCCGGATACAGTACAAAACCTGCTTTGGGTGCAGAAGGTTCAAATACAATTGCATCTTCCTTATTGTAGACTGCAATATCTGCAGTGCTTTCCATTGAAGAAAGCGCATAATTGTCAGCTTTGTAATAGTCATTTACATATATTGCACCCGCGCCGAAAAAGGCAATAAAAACCATAGCCAATATGATTAGTCTTTTTTTCATTTCATCACCCCGCAGTTATTATACTATCACAGTGTTCGTGTGTTTACAATAAATCGATACACTTTTACTGATTTTTTACACCTATTAATTATCTACAAATTGACTGTGCCTTTTTAATATGATAAAATTAAACTACTTATACATTAAGGAGATATAAATATGAATGTTGTAGTTGTAGGCGGAGGCAAAGTCGGCCACCTGCTGACCAAACTTCTTGTAGAAGCAAATCACGACGTTGTAGTAATAGATAACGACGAAAATATTCTTGAAGATTTACAGACAAACTTTGACGTTGCCGTAGTAAACGGAAACGGTGCTACCGTAGACGTACAGCGCGAAGCTGGTGTTGAAACCAGTGACCTTGTTATAGCTGCAACTTCCAGCGATGAAATCAACCTGCTGTGCTGTGTTGTAGCCAATATGCTGGGAGCAACACATACAGTAGCCAGAGTGCGCAATCCGGAATATGACCAGCAGATAGAATTTCTGCGTCATAAACTCGGGCTGGATATTGCCCTCAACCCGGAAAAGGCCACTGCAAGGGAAATTTTCAGAATACTGCAGTTCCCTTCCTTCCTCAAACGTGATTCATTCGCCCAGGGCCGCGTGGAACTTGTTGAAATCAAACTGCCTGACGGCAGCCCTCTTGACGGCAAGAAACTGATGGAAGTAAAGGATATTATCCGTGTAAATGCACTTATCTGCGCAGTTGAAAGAAACGGTGAAGTGTCTATTCCGGATGGTAACTTTGTGCTTCATTCCGGTGACCATATTATAGTTACTGCAGATGCCGCAAAACTTATCAGCCTTATGAAAACACTGAACATCAACCACAAGCCTGTTGAAAATGCAATGATTATAGGCGGCGGGCATATTTCACTTTACCTTGCACAGCTTCTGGAAAAAGCAAAGGTAGATGTGACAATTATCGAAACTGACAGGGATAAATGTGAAGAACTGAGCCACGAGCTGCCAAAGGCCACTGTAATTCATGGCAATGGCACTGAAATGGAATTACTGCTGGCAGAAGGCATCAGAGATATGGACGCAGTAATTTCACTGACCGGTATGGACGAAGAAAACATGATTATTTCAATGTTCGCCAACTCTCTTGATATACCTAAAACTGTTACAAAAATAAACCATACAGAATACATAGGCGTACTCAACAAAGCCGGTATCGACACAACTGTAAGTCCTAAGCTGCTGGTTGCCAATGAAATTATGCGCTATGTACGCGCAATCTATCAGGATGGCGGTGTTATCGGAAACAGTAAAGCAGGCACTGTCGAAACACTCTACCGCCTTTCAAACGGCAAAGCTGAAGCTCTTGGCTTCACTGTGCCGGAAGAAGGAAATTACCAGGGTGTAACACTTATGGAACTTAAGCTCAAGCCAAACATCCTTATTGCAAGTATTATAAGAAACAAACAGGTAATTATTCCAAAAGGTTCCGACTGTCTGCTGCCGGGCGATTCAATTGTTGTAGTTACTACATCAGACCAGGCTATCAGCGCTCTTACAGATATTTTCGCTGTGGAATTTTAATATTGATTAGTACATTTATGGAGGATTAATATGAATTTCAGAGTTATTGCAAAATATATGGGCAATATCCTGCAGCTTGAAGGGGCATGTATGCTTCCTGCTGTACTGGTTGCCTTCATAT
Source organism: Oscillospiraceae bacterium (assembly GCA_017400025.1). The sequence goes on along the minus strand of JAFQAF010000365.1, from coordinate 3,633 downwards.
ATGGTGAAAAAGAAAGCGTGCTGCCTTTTGTATTTTCAATTCTGTTGTGTGAAATCTTTGGTTTTATACTTGCAAAAACAAAACAGAATGACAGAGGCATATATGCAAAAGAAGGCTACATATCTGTAGCCCTGGGCTGGATTATACTTTCAGTATTTGGTGCGCTTCCATTTGTTATCAGCGGATATATTCCAAATTTTATAGATGCATTTTTTGAAACTGTATCAGGTTTTACCACTACCGGTTCAAGTATCCTGACAGATGTGGAAGCTTTATCCAACAGTATGCTGTACTGGAGAAGTTTTACACACTGGCTGGGCGGTATGGGTGTTCTGGTATTTCTGATGGCAGTTGTACCGATGACAAATACCAAAGGCGGTGGCGAGGGCCTGCAGCTGATGAGAGCGGAAAGCCCTGGCCCTTCCGTAGGCAAAATGACCCCTACCCTCAGAGAAACCGCCCGAGTGCTTTATGCTATGTATCTGGCACTCACAGTTTTGGAAATAACAGCACTTCTGATTTCCGGTATGCCTTTGTTCGACAGTATTGTTACCAGTTTTGCCACAGCAGGTACCGGTGGTTTCGGTATCAAGGCAGACAGTATAGACGGATACAGTCACCTGTCACAGCTTATTGTTGCTGTATTTATGATGCTCTTCGGCGTGAATTTCTCTATTTACTATTTAATTCTTATGAAAAAGCTGAAAGACGCTTTTTCGAACGAAGAACTGAAAGCATATCTGGCAATTGTCGCAGGCGCTACAATCATAATATTCTTTAATATTGCAGGCACATATGAAAATGCAGGCACAGCCCTTCTGGACAGTTATTTTTCTGTTTCCAGTATCATAACAACAACAGGTTTTGCAACTGCAAACTTTGACTTATGGCCACAGCTGTCAAGATTTATCCTTGTAGCCATAATGATATGCGGTGCATCAGCAGGCTCCACAGGCGGCGGTATAAAAGTAAGCCGCGTGCTTATTCTTCTGAAAGCAATCAAACGCGAAATTATGTCTGTTATCAGACCACGTTCTGTAAAATCTGTTATGATGGACGGAAAACCTGTCAGCGAAACAGTGGTAAGAAACACTCTGGCATATTTCGCTGTGTACTGGTTTATTGCAATAGGCACAATGTTTGCGCTTACAGCAATAGAAGGCTTCAGCAGCGAAGAAACAATTACAGCCGTAATGGCTTGCCTTAACAATATCGGCCCAGGCCTTGGTATGGTGGGCCCGGCAGGCAATTTCAGTATGTTCTCCCCTGTTTCAAAACTTCTGCTTTCCTTCAATATGCTGGTTGGACGTCTGGAAATCTGGCCTATGCTTCTTCTTTTCACACCATCAGTATATAAAAATACACTTAAAAAGAAAAATACTGCAGAATAAAAAAATTCAGCCTCCGTTATACGGAGGCTGTTTATTTATTTTCTGATGTTTTTATCTGCAAACCTGAGCAATGTTACCAGCAGGAATATATCTATCGGAATCATCAATATATTCTTCATAAGCCTTACAGGTACCATAAATTTAAATGCATTTCCATACATTATGGACAGCCACAGAGGGGTAAGTGTAAGATTTATTCCAAATGTTATTATCAGTCGGACAATAACTGCCCTTGTAATTGTAATTTCTTTTTGTCTGTAAAAAAACAGACCGTACAGAAACCCAACCAGCATTTCATTAAGAGTAAAGCCCGGGAAAAATGCCCCTGTAGGCTTTATCAGAAACTTTATGATATCCGATATACCTCCCACACAGCAGGCCACCACCGGCCCGTAAAGAAAGCCGGTCATAGCGTGGATAAGTGAGGTAAAACCAATCTGCATATACTGATTCACATTTATGGTCATCATTCCAAGAACCGGACTCAGTGCAGCAAGAAAAGCAGCACCGGTAAGGGAACGTACATTTTTCATCTCTTTGGCAGCTTCACGCCAGTATTCTCTCATAGTCTTTACCTCCAGTCTGTCTATTTCAGCACATCCAGCATATCAGACAGTGTTCTGCATATATAATCGCAGTAATCTCCGCTGTAGTCAGGGTGCCTGTCGTTTACAAGAATAGTGTCAAAGCCGGCCTGCTTTGCACCTTTGATATCATCCACAGGGTTATCCCCCACCATTATACACTTCTGTGGGTTCCCCGCCAGGTTTCTTGCATAATCAAATATTTCTTTTCTTGGCTTGTCAAAACCGACCAGTGCTGATACCACACAGCCTTCAAAATATTCATTCAGTCCCATTTCCCTGACTATCTGCGGCAGTTCAGGGAAGTTGTTTGAAAGTATGTAGTTTTTATATCCTCTTGTTTTAAGTTCCTTTAATGTAGCCACAGCATCATCATGCAATCTGTGGTTTCTGCTGTCCACTACATACGGTCTTATCATCGGTGCCATTTTTTCAGCCTGTGGTCTTTCATAACCGCTGTCCATATACATTTTTACAAATTCATCTTCACAGCTGCGCCACCAGCCGTCATTTTCAAGCAGATGCCTAGTGTCCCTGTCCGGGTAAGTCCACCAGGGCAGGCATTTTCCGCTGAGATTCTTTTTTATTTCAGAGTGAGGAATATTCATTTCAGGGAAAAATTCATCACTTACTTGCAGCGCAATATCAACCCACTGATTGTCCGGCTTTGTGAGCGTACCATGAAAATCCCAGAAAAGAACCGGTTTTTCATTTAAAATATCTTCTATCTGTGTTTTACTGCACATTCTGTTAAGTACCTCCAGCAGTGCCTTTTTTGAAAGTTTGGACGGTATATTCAGCCGGTCTGCAAGCTTCTTTCTGTTTTCTGATGCATTATCTGTACCAGAAAGGCCAAGTTCAAACAAATCTGCATATGTCAGATTTCCCTGCTGAAGCGGCTGTTCACTCCGGGTTACCCCTGCATCTGCAAAGCATTTCAGCAGCTGCCGTTTGTCTATTCCTTCCACTCCCAGCAAGCCTTCCTTCCCCGGTGTCTGTTTTCTTTTTTCCTTTCCTTTTACAGGCGGAATATAAACATTTATTATTTTGCTTCCTCTGCAGATGTTGTTTATATAATTTCTGATTTTAAAGCCTGCAGTATCCGAATCTGTAACAAGGATTATACCGTTTTCCCTGCCCAGTTTTTTCAGCAGACTTTTCTTCTCTTCATCACTGAAAACAGAAAAACCGTTTACAGGTATTATCAGTCCATCTATTATACTGTCCAGCTTGATTGCATCATATTTTCCTTCCACTACAACAATCTGGCTGACTTTGATTTTCTCCATTAACGGCTGCCTTTCATAATTATTTGTGTCACAAGAACATAAAGCATCTGCTTTTTGTCCTGGGCTGTTGATTTCATTGCTATATCAGCCTTCATAAGCAGCTGCAGAATTTCTTCCAATGCTGACAGTGAAAAGTTCTGCGCATTGTTCATTGCCTTCTGATAGCGGTATATATTCGCCTTACTTTCAAAGTCTTTGTGAACCTGGGAATAGCTGATTCTTTTCTGCTGTGCTGCTTTGCATCGGTGCATGTCCACAAAACCAGATACCATTGCCCCAAGTATTGATATTTCATCTGTGCGCATTTCAAACAGGCTGTTCAGCTTTTCAACTGCCTTTACAGGCTTTTTGCGACAGATAAGGTCTATC
>JAFQAF010000364.1 GCA_017400025.1 Oscillospiraceae bacterium | reverse complement strand
TTTTCGTAGATAGCTGTTTCCAGGTCTTTCAGCAGCTGTGGGATAACTGTTTCCAGCTGGTCCAGTGCAACAAATGTTTTTTCTCTGTTGTCACGGCGTACCAGAACACACTGGCCTTTTTCAATATCCTTAGGACCGATTTCCAGACGGAGAGGAACACCCTTCATTTCGTACTGGTTGAATTTCCAGCCAGGTGAGTTGTCAGAATCATCCAGTTTTACTCTCCAGTTTGCGGACAGACGTTCTTTCAGTTCGTTTGCTTTTTCCAGAACACCTTCCTTGTGCTGTGCAACAGGCACGATAACAATCTGGATTGGTGCAACTGCAGGTGGCACAACCAGACCGGAATCGTCACCGTGGCTCATGATAAGAGCGCCGATGATACGTGTGGAAACGCCCCAGCTTGTCTGATGAGGGAATTCGATTGTGTTGTTTCTGCCTGCAAATGTTACATCAAATGCACGTGTGAAACCATCGCCGAAGTAGTGTGATGTGCCGGACTGCAGTGCCTTGCCGTCGTGCATCATAGCTTCAATTGTATATGTTGCTTCTGCACCTGCAAATTTTTCGCTTTCTGTTTTCTGGCCTTTGATAACCGGCATCATCAGGCTGTTTTCAGCAAAATCAGCAAAGATATCCAGCATTTTCAGTGTGAAATCGTGGGCTTCCTGTGCTGTTTCGTGAATTGTGTGGCCTTCCTGCCAGAAAAATTCACGGCCGCGGAGGAATGGACGGGTTGTTTTTTCCCATCTTACAACGCTGCACCACTGATTGTATTTCATAGGCAGCTGGCGGTGTGTCTGCAGCACATGTGCCCAGTGGTCACAGAAAAGTGTTTCTGATGTAGGGCGTACACACAGTCTTTCTTCCAGTTTTTCGCTGCCGCCGTGTGTAACCCATGCTACTTCCGGTGCAAAACCGATAACGTGGTCTTTTTCTTTCTGCAGCAGGCTTTCAGGAATAAGCATTGGCATAGCAACGTTTTCCACGCCTACAGCCTTGAACTTTGCATCCATGATTTTCTGGATGTTTTCCCAGAGTGCCTGGCCGTATGGGCGCATGATTGTAAAGCCTTTGATAGATGAATAGTCTATAAGTTCTGCCTTGATGCAGACATCAGTAAACCACTGTGCAAAATCTTCATCCCTTGATGTGATTTCGCTAACAAATTTTTTGTCTTTAGCCATTTTATAACCTCTTCTCTAAAAATTTTGCCCTTATATTGCTATAAGGGTCAAAATCTGATATTACATATTTTTTTCGATGTAATCCACAACGTCTTTTACAAGAACAAGTGAATCCAGAACTTCGTCAGGGATTTCTACGTGGAATTCATCTTCACAGCTCATGATGATATCAACCATATCAAGGCTGTCTGCATCAAAGTCTTCTCTGATGTTTGCTTCCAGAGAGATTTCTTCGTCGTCCATGCCCAGCATTTCAACGATGATTTCTGTCAGTTTAGCGATAATTGTATCTCTATCCATAGTATTTCTCCTTAAATACATTTATTATTAGTTACAGATACTTATATTGTACTGTTTTTAGTCTGTTTGTCAAGGTTTTATTAATCAAAGTCAATAGGCAGGCTGGCAATGCCGTTCAGTTCAAGGCCTGCTGTGCGTCCGTTTATAAATTCAAAATAACCCTGGGCAGCTATCATTGCACCATTGTCACCGCAGAGATCCATTGTTGGTGCGTAGAACTGCCTGCCAGGTGTTTTCTCCTCAATCAGTTCCCTCAGGCGTCTGTTCGCTGATACACCGCCGGCAATTGCGATTTTGTCATAGCCGAATTCTTCAGCAGCACCGGCCAGATTGTCACTGAGAATCTGCGCAATTTTTTCCTGGAAAGAAGCAGCCAGGCTGTTTATATCTGTTTCTTCACCTTTCATATTATTGGTGTTGAAAGTATTTATAACCGCTGTTTTCAGTCCGGAGAAAGACACATCATATTTGTTTTCTGTATGTGGTGTAGGCAGTCTGTATTTTGCAGGGTCCCCGGTGAGGGCAGCCTTTGCCACTGCAGGGCCACCTGGGTAGCCAAGGCCCAGTGTACGGCTGACCTTATCAAAGGCTTCGCCGGCAGCATCGTCTATAGTGCGGCCTATAACGCGGAATTTTGTATAATCGTCCACTGCTACAATATGGCTGTGGCCGCCTGATGCAACAAGGCAGAGAAATGGCGGTTTCAGGTCAGGATATGTGAGATAAAGTGCCGCAATATGACCACGAAGGTGATGGACAGGCACCAGTGGCTTGCCGCTGGCAAAGGACAGACCTTTGGCATAATTCAGCCCCACCA
>JAFQAF010000363.1 GCA_017400025.1 Oscillospiraceae bacterium | reverse complement strand
TATCATATAAGTTAAGACAAAATTCACACAAATGTGACAGTTTTTAAATATTAATCCGATGTTTTGTGTGTTACAATAGAAAGGAAGTAAAATGTACGAAAGAAGGGCTGTAAAAGTGAAGCTGCTGCTGGTAGAAGACGATGCTGATATAGTGAAAAATCTGACAGAATTTCTGAAAACTGAAGGTTTTGATGTGTATTCCACAGCCACACAGTCCGGCGCTGTAAAGCTGCTGGAGGAAAATGATTTTGATATAGCCCTGCTGGACATATCCCTGACAGAGGGCAACGGCTACTCACTGTGTATGCAGATAAAGGCCACAAAGGATGTACCGGTAATATTTGTGTCCGCCTCCGGCGATGAATACAGTGTGGTGGCCGGGCTGGATATGGGCGCAGATGACTATATTGCCAAGCCTTTCCGCCCACGTGAGCTGGTGAGCAGGATACGCAGTGTACTGCGCCGCAGCGGCAAAACCCAGGCCGTACTTGAAATAGGGGATGTGAAAGTGGACACCGTAAAAGGTCTGGTGACCAAAGGCGGCAGAGAGGTGTTTCTTTCCGCACTGGAATACAGGATTTTTCTGGTTTTCCTTTCCAACCGCGGCAAGGTGCTGACAAGGCAGAAACTGCTGGAGGAAGTGTGGGATATAGGTGGGGAATTTGTAAATGACAACACCCTGACTGTGTACATAAAGAGAATACGCGAAAAAATAGAGGACGACCCGCGGAACCCTACTGTGATAAAGACAGTGCGCGGCCTGGGCTACAAGGTGGGGGAATGATATGAAAATACTGCGAAACCCCGAAGTGAAAAAAGCCCTGCTGTACTACAGCCTGTGCTACCTGCTGACGGCAGGCATCTGTATGATAACCGGGCTGTCTGCGGCACTGCTGCCACTGACAGTGCTGTTTGTGCTTTTCTGTGGCGTGAACACACATATGGCGGCAAAGCGATACGAAAGCCTGGAATACATAGCCCGGCAGCTGGAAAAAATACTGTACAGCGCCGCCCGGACAGACTTTGGCCGGCTGCAGGAAGGCGAACTGTCTGTGCTGAAAAGCCAGCTGGACAAGGTGGTACTGCGCCTGCGCCGGCAGACAGAGGAGCTGCAGAAAGAGAAAGTGAAGCTGACAGACTCTATAGCTGATATTTCCCATCAGCTGCGCACACCGCTGACAAGCATAAATCTGATTATAAACTTTCTGCGCAGTGACCGGCTGACGGAAGAAAAACGCTGGCAGTTGGCAGGCGAACTGCAGCGGCTGGCCAACAGAATAGACTGGCTGATAAACGCACTGCTGAAAATAAGCAAAATTGATGCCGGTACAGCAGATTTCCACTGTGAAAAAGTGGATATTGCCACCCTGGTGAAAAAGCGGGCCGCCCCGCTGGAAATTGCAATGGACCTGAAGGACCAGCAGTTCACATTGAAGCAGGCAGGCGGCGAATACTTTATGGGAGATATAAACTGGACGGCGGAAGCCATAGGAAACCTGATAAAAAACTGCTCTGAGCACACACCTGCCGGCGGCAGTATAACCGTGGAGGCCGAACAGACCCCGGTGTACACACAGCTGGAAATCAAAGACAGCGGCACCGGCTTTTCACAGGAGGATATGCCCCATCTTTTCACCCGTTTCTACAAAGGGAAGAATGCTTCCCCGGAAAGTGTGGGCATAGGCCTGGCCCTGGCAAGGCTGATAATCACAAACCAGAACGGCACCATAAAGGCGGACAACCACCCCGGCGGCGGTGCAAGGTTTACGGTAAAATTTTACCATACCGTGGTTTAGACCTCCGGCTTTTACAGCAACTGCAGCCACTGAAATGACATTCTGTCATTCTGAGGAGAAATTTCATTTTGACGAAGAATCTTTGCTCTGCAGCTTTCTGTAGAGCAATTATTTTTATGTTTCTTTAAGAGCACAGATTCCTCGCTTATGCTCGGAATGACATTTCGCTTCACTCAATGCTTGAAGCTAAAGCTTTTTCCACCAGCATAGCTGGTGGTTATTTCTAAACAAAATAAAACTCCGTTTCGGAAAAGAAACGGAGTTTTTATTATAATCTGTGATTATGCATTGAATTCTGGTCTTGCGCAGTTGGAAGTGATTTCGTTTTCTGCAGCGATAGCTTTCATATCAGCCTGCCACATGGAGTACCACATCCAGGAACCGAATATATTGTAGCAGTCATAGCCCAGGTTGCGCAGGATTCTTTCGCCAACATAAGCTCTCAGACCGGACTGGCAGTGGATGTATACAGGTTTGGATTTGTCCAGTTCTGTATATCTTTCACGCAGTGTGTGGAGAGGGATGTTGATAAAGCCAGGAACCATGCCTTTTGCACATTCTGCTTCTGTACGAACGTCCAGTTTGATAACTTCGTCGCCCATAGCCATAACTTCTTCAAATGTTGCAACCTTGCTTTCGCCCAGAACAACGTTTTCACCTACATAGCCTGCCATGTTGATAGGGTCTTTTGCAGATGAGAATGGTGGTGCGTATGCCAGTTCCAGCTGGTGGAGGTCAAATACTGTCATACCTGCGCGGATAGCAACAGCCAGGATATCGATACGTTTGTCAACGCCTTTGTAACCAACAATCTGGCCGCCCAGCACTTTGCCTTCGCCTTTTGTGTACAGCAGTTTAACTGTCATCATTGTTGGGCCTGGGTAGTAGCCTGCGTGGCTGTTTGTAGCGGAGAAGGATTTGTGGTAGTCGATACCCAGTCTGATACAGTCTTTTTCTGTAAGACCTGTGGAAGCAACTGTCATATCAAATACTTTGGCAATGGATGTACCCTGTGTGCCGTTGTATTTTGTTTTTCTGCCTTTGATATTGTCTGCAACGATACGTGCCTGTTTGTTTGCAGGGGAAGCCAGAGGAATGATTTTCTGTTCGCCGGAAACAAAGTGTTTTACAGCGATAGCGTCACCATCTGCCCAGATGCCGTCCACATTTGTGTGGAGGTAATCGTCAACCAGGATTTCGCCGCGTTTGCCCAGTTCAACACCGCTGCCTGCCAGGAAAGCAGTAGCAGGTTTTACACCGATGGAAAGCACAACCATTTCTGCAGGTACAAAGCCGCCGTCAGCCAGTACTACGCCGTCTTTTGTGATTTCGCTTGCCAGTTTGCCTGTAGCAAGTTTAACGCCTTTTGTGCGGATGTGGCCGTGGAGACCGTGGGACATATCTTTATCGATGTTTGGCATTACGTGTTCGCCTGCTTCGATAATTGTTACGTCAACGCCTGCTTCTTTCAGGTTTTCTGCAACTTCAATACCGATAAAGCCGCCGCCGATAACTGCAGCTGTTTTTGGCTGTTTTTCATCCAGGAATTCTTTGATAGCGTATGTGTCAGGAACATTGCGCAGTGTGAAAACCGGCATTTCAGGGCTGATTTCCATTCTTGGGATAATTGGCACTGCACCCGGTGAAAGCACCAGTTCATCATAAGACAGGTCATATTCTGTGCCGTCCTGGTGGTTTTTAACTCTTACAGTTTTGTTTGCGCTGTCGATAGCGATAGCTTCAGAGAAGATGCGTACATCAACATTGAAACGGCCTGTAAAGCTGGCAGGTGTCTGAACCAGAAGTTTTTCTTTTTCGCTGATAACGCCTGACAGATAGTATGGCAGACCACAGTTTGCAAAGGAGATAAATTCGCCTTTTTCCAGCATGATGATTTCTGCCTGTTCGTCAAGACGTCTGAGTCTGGCTGCTGCACCGGCACCGCCGGCTACACCGCCGATAATTACATATTTCATAGTTAATTCCTCCATTAACGTTTACATATAAACGCAATTGTATAATTATATTATCTTTTATAAACTCATTTTTGTCAATGCGTTAAAATGCCAATTTATACCACCGGTATATGTTTACCGTGACAAAAACAGCAGGCGCGGGCCTGCTGTCTGTCTTTACAGTTCTATCCAGTATCTCTGATGTATCACGCCATCTGTATCTGTGGCTTCGTTTTCCAGCACACCGCCGCACTTCAGTATTGTGGCGGCAGAGGCTGTATTTGTTTTGTCACAGGTTACCAGCACTCTGTCCATCCCCAGACTGCGGCAGGCTTCCTTTGCCTGTGTCAGCATCTGTGTGGCACGGCCCTGCCTGCGCAGTGAAGGGCGCACCGAATAGCCTATATGGCCGCCCCAGGCCAGCAGGTA
>JAFQAF010000362.1 GCA_017400025.1 Oscillospiraceae bacterium | reverse complement strand
TGACTTGAAAGTCTGTAAAGTTGATATATTTATGCATAATAACTAAAAAGTTTTAATTCTTAATCATAATTTATGTATAATTCCGAAAATGTTTTCAACATATTGACAATTTACGGCGGAAGATTATAATTGGAAATAACAGCAATGATGATAAATCAGTAAGCAGCAAGGCTGTCATTCAGAGAGTTCCCGGGCGGTGAAAAGGGAATATGCTCAGCAGCTGCCGAATTCCTTATCTAGCTGACCGGTGAAATCCTGTGATGTGTAGCCGGCTCCGGGTCTGCCCGTTACAGCACAGGGTATTAATCTGCACACCTGCAGCCGATACCTGCAAAGGTCAGCACCGTGAGATGCTGGCGAATAGAGGTGGTAACACGGGAATTTATATCTCGTCCTCTGATGGATATCAGAGGACGGGATTTTTTGTTTTTATCCGTTTTCTGAAATAAAAATGTTATAGAGAGAGGTAAAAACAATGAAAAAACTGACAGCATTATTACTCACAATCACAATGGCTCTTTCATTTGCAGCATGTGGCGGCTCTGGAACAGAGGCACAGGACGAAAAAGTAAAGATAGGTATTCTCCAGCAACTGGAACACGTTGCCCTTGACCAGGCAAGAGAAGGCTTTGTACAGGCTCTTGCAGACAATGGCTATGTGGACGGCGACACAGTGGAAATAGACTATCAGAATGCACAGAGCGACCAGTCCAACCTTGCAAGCATGGGGGACAGACTTGTAAATGAAGAAAATGACCTTATCCTTGCAATTGCAACAGGTGCTGCACAGACTCTTGCGGCAAAGACAAGCGAAATTCCAATCCTTGTTACAGCGGTTACAGACCCTGTGGATGCAGGTGTTGTAAACAGCATGGAAAACCCGGGTACAAATGTTTCCGGCACATCCGATGCATCACCTATGAAAGAGCAGATAGAGCTTCTTATGCAGCTTTGCCCGGATACAAAGGTTATAGGTCTTCTTTACACCTCCAGCGAAGACAACTCTGTTCTTCAGATTTCACAGGTAAAGACAATTCTTGACGATATGGGTCTTGAATATGTTGAACAGACAGTTACCAACTCCAATGATGTTCAGCAGGCGACACAGTCAGTGGTTACAAAATGTGATGCAATATATATTCCTACAGACAACGTTCTGGCAGCATCAATGGCACTGGTAGGCAGCGTGGCAAATGATGCAAAAGTTCCTGTGGTATGCGGCGATATAGGCATGGTTAAAGAAGGCGGCCTGGCAACACTTGGCCTTTCATACTATAACCTTGGTTATCAGACAGGTGAAATGGCAGTGAAAGTTCTCGGCGGTGAAGATATATCCACAATGCCGGTGGAAACACAGAAAGAATTTGAATACATAATAGTTGGTGAAGTTGTTGATATTCTTGGTATCACAGTTCCAGACGAACTTCAGCAGTATGTGACATACGCTGAATAGTTCATTGATCTGACATTCTTTAAGGACCGGACAGCAGTCCGTGATTTAAGTATAGAGAGAGGCAGAGAAACTGTTGTAAAAGCAGAATTCCTGTATATGATTGCAGCTTTCTGTGCCGGTCCTTAAATTATGTATAGGTATATGATTTAAACAGGGGGAAGAGGAAATGTTGAATATTATTACAGGTGCTGTATCACTTGGTTTGCTGTGGTCGGTTATGGCTCTTGGTGTGTACCTCACATTCAGAGTTCTGGATTATGCCGATATGACAGTGGACGGCAGTATAGTTACAGGTGCGGCGGTATGTGCAGTTATGCTCAAAGCAGGCATAAATCCGCTTATTGCCACAGCCGCAGCGTTTATGGGCGGTATGGCGGCAGGTACTGTTACTGGTCTGCTGCACACAAAGCTGAAAATACCGGCAATACTTTCCGGTATACTTTCACAGATTGCCCTTTATTCAATCAACATAAAGATAATGGGCTCTCCAAATGAAAATCTGTTGAAAACCGAAACTGTTTTCACAGCATTTTCAGCGTCAAAGTATTCTGTTCTGGCCGGCGGTGCAGCAGCTGCAGTGGTATTTGTACTGGCACTTAATTATTTCCTTGCCACCTCTATGGGCACAGCCCTCAGAGCCACAGGCAATAATGAAAGAATGGCCAGGGCAATGGGCATAAACACAGATTCAATGAAGATTCTTGGTCTTGCACTGGGCAATGGTCTGGTTGCTTTCTCCGGTGCTCTCATAGCACAGAGCCAGCGTTATGCTGATATCACTATGGGCCAGGGTTCTATAGTAATCGGTCTTGCCAGCGTTATTATCGGCGAAGTTCTGTGGCAGCGCGCATCCATGCTGGGCAAACTCAGCGGCGTTGTTGCAGGTGCTGTGGCATACAGAATTATAATAGCATTTGTTATCGATATGGGTATGGACCCTCTTGACCTGAAGCTTTTCACAGCAGTTACAGTAATTGTGGCCCTTTCAATGCCAAGAATAAAAAATACAGTTGTTTCAAAACTGGGCTTTGCAGGAAAGCATATTGGCAGCAGAAATGTTTTGAAAAGCAAGAAGGAGAGGACAGTATGATACCTGCACTGGAAATAATAAATGTGGAAAAAACCTTCAATCCCGGTACAGTTACGGAAAACTATGTGCTGAAGGGCGTGAATCTCACTGTAAATGAGGGGGATTATATCACGGTTATCGGCGGCAACGGAGCAGGCAAATCCACAATGCTCAATGCCGTGGCAGGTGTTTTTGCCACAGACAGCGGCGAAATACTTATCAAAGGAAAAAATGTGACCGGTCTTCCAGAGCACAAAAGGGCTGTTCACCTTGGCAGGGTGTTTCAGGACCCTATGGTGGGCACAGCCCCGGCACTTACAATTGCAGAAAACCTGGCACTTGCCCTGCACCGCGGCGAAAAGCGCGGTCTGGGAAAGGCTCTCACATCAAAGGAAAGGGAATATTTCCGCAATCAGCTGAAACAGCTGGACCTGGACCTTGAGGACCGCCTGGATGATACAATCGGGCTTCTTTCCGGCGGCCAGAGGCAGGCAATCACTCTGCTTATGGCCACAATCAAAAAGCCGGACCTCCTGCTGCTGGATGAACACACAGCAGCCCTTGACCCGAAAACAGCCCGGAAAGTGCTGGATATAACAGACAATATTGTGAAAGAGTACAACCTTACCACTATAATGATTACACACAATATGCGTGATGCAATAAACCACGGCAACCGCCTGATAATGATGAACAACGGCCGTGTGGTATATGATGTGTCCGGAGAAGAAAAGCAGAGGCTTACAGTGGAGGCATTGCTTGAAAAATTCTCAAATTCCTACCGGCAGTCTGCATTTACAGACAGAATGGTTCTCGGATAAAAATCACCCCGGAGAAGCTGTATTTTTCGGGGTTCCTTTTTTATAAAATTCATCAAAAAAACTGTTGACAAAATCACATTTCAGTGGTATTATATTATCTGTAGCTTGAGATACGGAGAGGTGTCCGAGTGGTTTAAGGAGCTAGTCTTGAAAACTAGTGATACGCAAGTACCGTGGGTTCGAATCCCACCCTCTCCGCCATATCTTTTCAAGCCGGCGGCTACGGCCGCGTTTTTTATAATAATTTATTTAACTTCGTCTGGAGATTTACTCAAGTTGGCCGAAGAGGCGCCCCTGCTAAGGGCGTAGGGCGGGTAACCGTCGCGAGGGTTCAAATCCCTCAATCTCCGCCAGGAAAAGCACTCACAAATGTGGGTGCTTTTTGTTTTTCATAAGGGATTTGAACCCGCGAGGGCAGACGCCGTAAAGAAAACAGTCCGGTGAACTGTTTTCAGGCGGCTGAGCTTGAGCGGCAGCGAAAGCCAGTTGGTCTTTGCCGCAGGCAAAGGCGGCAAATCCCGAGCCTCGCCTCGATGATTTACTCGGCGTTTGCACGCTCTCAATTTGCCTGTGGCAAATATCGGCGGTCCGTTAGCCTCGCAAGTACAGACTCGGCTTTTTCCACTATCGTGCCCCGCTACACTCGCAGGACCGGCTCGTGTTTTTGCTTCGCAAAACCACTCTGGCGCTGCGCTTACCACTCCGGCGCTATGCTGACCGGCTGTGTTGCTCTGCAACATCTCCGCCAGGTAAGAAACCTCGTAAATGCGCTATTTTAGCGGGTTTATGAGCTTTTTTCATTTGTGTAGATTTTAAAAATAACCCACTTTATAACCCATATCCGTTCTGAAATACTTAAAGGGAAAAGGTTTACATAAAAGCATATGGGGCTGAAAAGTTACAATACTGCAATTGATACTGTGTCTGTATCACATACAGTGCAGTTACAGAACAGTATAAGCAACAGCATTGGTTTTATATACCGGCGATTTACAATTTTCCCGGAAATATAAAGAAAAAAATCTTGACATTTGAATATTTGTGATATAATTATAATGTTATAATATTATTAAAAGCAATGATGGAGAGAGTAGCTGATTTACAGTGTTTTCAGAGAGCCGCGGCAGGTGAAAGGCGGCAGCAGGGTTACAGTGAAAAACACTCCGGAGCATGCGGAAGAAAGCTATGGCAATTAGAACCGCACGTCCTGCCACGACACGGCATAAAGAGGGTTGTAAACAACCAATTTGGGTGGTACCGCGGAAGCTGTCTTTCGTCCCAATGCAGGGGCAGAAGATAGCTTTGTTTTGTTTACAAAGCCTTAAGTTTGTATTTTAAAGGAATCAGAAAGGGGTTCTACAATGGATAAAATCACATTATCAAGACTTCAGAAGCTGAATCAGCTGAAGCTGACAGAAGCCGAAGAAACACAGCTGATGTCTTTTTTTGAAAAAGCAGAAAAAGATGCAGAGCTGCTGGCAACAGTTGACACAGAAAATGTGGAAAGAATGGTATATGTAATGCCAATGACAAATGTTATCAGAGAAGACATTGCAAAGAAACTTTACACACGCAACCAGCTGCAGGAACAGGCACCGGAAGCAATGGACGGTTACTGGCAGGTACCGCGTACAGTAGAATAACGGAAAGGAGATTAACTTGTGAAAATGTATGTAGCTGAAACTGAAAAATCAGTAAAAAATGTTGTTGTTGACGATATGATTCTCACAACAGATATGCCTACATCAGCAGGCTCAAAAATGCTGGATGGTTATATGAGCCTTTTTGAAGCACAGGCAGTTACAAACCTGAAAGAAGCAGGCTATACAGTTTACGCCAAGGCAAATACAGGTGAATTCAACCTGGACCTTCTTGGCGAAACATCTTTCTACGGTGCAGTTGAAACAGAAGGCAAGCTGACAACTGCTGCAGCACAGGCTGTAAAAGCCGGTGAAGCCATGGCGGCAGTAACTCTGGAAGTAAACGGCAGCGGTATGAGAGGGGCAGCACTTTCCGGTCTGGTTTATGTAAAACCTACTTACGGCACAGTGTCCCGTTTCGGCACAATCCCTGCAGTATGCTCCGGTGAAACAGTATCTGTAACAGCCGCTGATGCAGCAACAGCAAAAGAAGTGCTGTGGGCAATCAAAGGCCATGATGACAAAGACGGCACATCCCTTCCACAGGAAAAATGTGTTGCTGACGAAGTGAAAGAAATCAGAAGAGTTGCAGTTGCAAAAGCTCTTGCAGCAGGTGAAGACGCAGCAAAGCTGGAATCTGTAAAAGCAAAACTTACAGCACAGGGTATTGAAGTGGTTGAAATCGATGCAGGTGAACTTCTGCTGGCAAAACCGGCATGGAACATTCTGATGAGCGCAGAGCTGTGCAACAACGTTTCCAAATATGACGGCGTTAAATATGGCTACCGCACACCAAACTACACAGACCTGGATCAGCTGTACACAAACAGCAGAACAGAAGCATTCGGCTATCTGACAAAATCCACAGTGCTGTTCGGCTCTGAAACACTTTCAGAAGCAAACTATTATAAAGTATATGACAAAGCACAGAGAATCCGCCGTGTTATCTGCGAATATCTGGAAGAAACTTTTGCAGACTTTGATGCAGTGCTGTCCCTTGTATCTTCCAGATCAGAATATACACAGGAACAGGTACAGGAAAACAAATATATCGCCTATGACGAAAGCCTTTACATCGCACCTGCTATGATTTCCGGTATGCCGGTTGTTGTGGCAGAAGGCGTACAGTTTATGGGCCCTGCATTCAGTGAAAGCAGCCTGCTGGCACTGGCAGAAAAACTTTGAGAGGAGGAAATAAGAATGAAATACGAAACAGTCATTGGTCTTGAAGTTCACGTTGAACTTGCAACCAAATCAAAAATATTCTGCTCCTGCTCTGCTGAATTCGGCGGTGAACAGAATGACCACGTTTGCCCTGCAT
>JAFQAF010000361.1 GCA_017400025.1 Oscillospiraceae bacterium | reverse complement strand
TCTTGCCGTAGGAAGGATTTTTCTTTATAAATGCGTCCTTTTCTTCAAAAGTCATTTTTCTGAAAGCGTGGGTATCCGGTCTTGTACCGTCCCAGTTTTCTTTCAGCTGCAGGTCAAGGCCGGCATCTGCCAGCAGTTCCACAGCGTATTTTGCAATTGACACACAGCAGGAAAGGCCTGGAGAATCAATTGCCGCAACGTGGAGGAATCTGTCCACTTTGTCAGACATCTGAATGATAAAATCGCCGCTTTTTTCAGATGAACGCACACCGGTAAAGGAAGTGATAACCTGGCGGAAGTTTGCAGACGGAACGCTCTTTGCCGCAAGGCGCTGTACTGTTTCCATATTGGCCGCTGTGGTTTCTGTGCTGTCCGGGGCAGGCACCTGCACCGCTGTAGGGCCTGTGAGCAGGTTGCCGTGCATTGTAGGTGTGACGAGAATACCCTTGCCGTCTTTACTTGGTGTCTGGAAAATGGTGTGGGAGATTTTTGTCCCCTCTGTTTTGTCCAGTAGCAGGTATTCACCGGCACGTGGGATAATGGTATAGAATCCGTCCCCTGCCATTTGTGCAATTCTGTCTGCATAGCCACCGGCACAGTTTATAAACCATTTTGCGGCCAGCTGTCTTTTGTCTGCAGCTGTGACAACAAATCCATCTGCAGTGGAATCAATAATTTCAATTTCAAAATTCCTGATAAAGTCCACACCGTTGTCCATAGCGTTGCCGGTGGCAGCAATTGTCAGTTCATATGGGCAGATTATACCTGCATTTGTGACGTGGAGCGCTCTTGTGACCTGCTGTGAAAGATTCGGCTCAATGGCCCTGGCCTGGTCACCGGTAAGTATTTCCATGCCTGGGATTCCGTTTTCAATTCCACGGGCATAAAGCATATCTATAACCGGGTTTTCTTCTTCGGAAAAGGCGCACACCAGGGAGCCATTGTTTTTATGGGGTACATTCAGCATTTCTGCCGCTTCAAAAAGCAGCGGTACACCCTGTGAATTCAGTCTGGCTTTAAGCGTACCCGGTTCCGGGTCATATCCGCCGTGAACAATACCGCTGTTGGCCTTTGAGGCCCCGGTGGCAACATCATTTTCCTTGTCCACAAGGCAGACTTTCAGCTGATAGCGGGAAAGTTCTCTGGCCAGCATTGCACCGGTCACCCCTGCGCCGGCAATAAGTACGTCATATTTTTCCATTTGCACACTCCTTATACATATCAGTCTGTATTCAGCAAAAAAGGAACTTCAAAAGAGGGCACAGTAAGTGTCCTTTTTCGCAGTTCCCTCATAATCCAATATAAATCATAAGTAAATTGTATGACTTACAGATATTTTTGTCAACACAAATACCCGTTTATACTAAAATAAAAAGACAGGCAACACCTGTCTTTCAGATAAATTCTATCATATCCTTTTTCAGTCGCTCTATTTCTTTCCCGATTGCATTAAAATACCATATTATATAAATAAAACCGGTAGCAAACAGAACGACAGATGCCGTAACGCTGTATTTCAGTGCAGGTAATGCAGATATAAGAAGTACTACCCACCCCCACTTGAGATACCTGTCTTTTTTGCCGAAAAGATTTTCCCTTGCTACAGTATTCAGTTGCTCCTCAAGTTTATAGTCTTTCAGTTTTTGCTCTGACATAGATATTGCAATCAACCTGAATGCAACTACAAACGCAGGAAGAAGTCCCGACCAATAGGAAATTCTGTGGTAATCAAAAAAATTCGAAATAAAAATCCAGATAGGAATAATTCCGAATAGCATGCCTAACCGCTCTCTGAACATCTTTTTATCATAAATTTTCACTCTATCACCTCTTTCATTTTAATATTAACACAAACTTGCATAATATAAAATGAAAATATTGTGAAAACAATACATGGCTAAACTTCCC
>JAFQAF010000360.1 GCA_017400025.1 Oscillospiraceae bacterium | reverse complement strand
TTTCGTGCTAATATCTACAGACTATTATTCGCCTGCAGCTGTAAATGTGTTGTACATTTCTTTTACGAAGAAAAGAATGTCGTTAATAAGTTTTGTGGTTTTAATAAGCCCCAGATTAAGTGGGAGAAGCATTTTACGGAGAGTTTCTTTTGTTACTGCTCTTTCATTGCACTGATAATCAGTCATAATGCTTTCTATCAATTCTTTTTCTATTGAATGTGCAGTTGCAAATTCTTCAATTTTAGCTGTTCTTGCTTCTACCAGATAATCGCTAAAAGCTTCAATAAGGTCTTCTTCTGGGTCCAATTCAAAGAAACGTGTTGTGATGAACTCTTTCATAATATTGCTCTTATAGCGAAGATTTTCGTTGTCAGAACGTTCAATTTCACGGAGAATCAAATCAACAGACTGTTCCATGGCTTTCTTATCCTTGCGATTTACTTCTTTAAGAAGGTTCAGAATATATACCACATTGATTTTATCTGTACGGATAAGTTCAATATCAAAGTTTACATCGACCAGAACAGTTTCTTTGCCGGTTCTGTCACGTTTCATTTCGTCATAGAAAGTGAGATACCAAGACTTGTATTCTTCAAATTCATCTTCATCAAGGAATATTTTCAGGTCTTCCCAGTCAAAACGGGAGAATGTTTTAAGTGTCGCAAGAGTGTGGATGATAAGACGAAAAGCAAGAACATAGCTTTTCTTTTCATCTTCATCAACAATATATCCGGCATCTTCACCAGTTGGAGAAATTTTGCGGAGAGCTTCAACCTGTTTGCGGAATTCTGCTGTGTAATAGTCATAAGACTGAAGCAAAAATTCATTAGGGTTGCTATCACCTGAGAACAGCTTCAATGCATCGTCCTGAGCTTTCTTTATGTTACGGTAGGTGATAATCTGGCCAAAGAGTTTAGTCGGTTTATCTACACGGTTTGTACGGCTGTATGCCTGAAGTAATGAGTGCCACTGCAAGTCTTTATCAAGGAACAGGGAATTTGTAGGCTTTGAGTCAAAACCGGTAAGGAACATATTGACTACGAGAAGAAGGTCAATCTGTGGGATGTTCTTCTGTTTCATTCTCTTACTGATATCTACACGGTAGCCATCAAAGTTAGAAGAATCGAAGTTTGTACCAAACATTTCATTGTAGTCAGAAATACACTCGTCAAGATATTCTCTGGAATGTGCGCTATGACCATCCATGTCTTCATTTACACCATAAGTGAAGATAGCTGCTACTTTATAGCCTTTATCATTGAACTTCTTGAAGTTTCTGTAGTATTCCATCAGGGTTTCAATTTTGTCAACTGCAAAAATAGCTGTATAAACATCTTTGCCCTGTGGTCTTGTGTGTTTTTCGAGGCTATTCAGGATATCTTTTGTGATTCTTTCAAATCTCTCTGGTTCGTGATACAGCCCGTTCATATCAATGTTGTGACGTTTACAGTATTCCGGGTCATCAAGTTTATCAACATCAATTGTTGGGTCCTGTGTAGACTTAATATTGATACTTCTTAAATATTCTACAGAGAAGCGAAGTACATTGCCGTCAGCAATAGCTTCTTTTATCATATATTTGTGGATGCAGGAATCTACATTTGCTGCAGTCTTGAAAACGTCTGCTGTGGTTCTTCTGTCTGCAGATTTATTTTCTTCAAAGATAGGTGTACCAGTAAAACCAATGTAATTGGCGTTATTGAAGAATTTTTCAATCTGTGTATGCATCTTACCAAACTGGGAGCGATGACATTCATCGATAATGAAAATACACTTTTTATCTCTCAGGGCTTCAATCATCACTCTGTATTTATCGTTCCTAATGGCTGTTGCCATCTTTTGAATGGTTGTAATAATCAATGTTTTACTGGAGTTATTGATGGCATTTACAAGAGTATATGTGTTATCTGTGTTGTCTACACAGTCCTTTTCAAAACTGTTGTATTCTTCTACAGTCTGGTCGTCCAAGTCGCTACGGTCAATCAGGAAAAATACTTTATCAATGCTTTTATCGTCTCTTAGGAGTGTAGCCAGCTTAAATGAAGTCAGTGTTTTACCGGAACCAGTTGTATGAAACACATAACCGTTCATATTGCTCAGTTTAATACGGTCCAGGGCTTTCTTTACTGCATAAATCTGATAAGGTCTCATAACCATCAGAACAGGTTCTGTTTCCTTAATCACAAAGTATTTGGTCAGCATTTCAGTAATTGCAAATTTTTCAAGAAATGCTGTTGTGAAATCATTAAGCTTATTGATACGGCGGTTTTCATCGTCTGTCCAATAGAAAACAAGAGACTTCAGAATATTGTTAATTTCACCATCTGCTTTTCTCAAGTTTGCATTTGCGAAATACTTTGTCTGTACAGAATTGGATACAACAAAAACCTGAATGTAATTAAACAGACCTTTAAAAGAATGTGCCCTGTATCTATTTATCTGGTTGATAGCTTCGTTGATTTCTACACCCGGACGCTTCAGTTCAACCTGTACCAGTGGAAGACCATTAATGAGAAGAGAAACATCATAACGGTTTTTATACAGAACATCATTTCTGTGTTCTTTATCCATTGTTATCTGGTTTGCAACTTGAAAAAAGTTTTGAGCTGGGTCGTTGGTTAAAAATCTTACATATACAGTTTTGCCATTGTCCAACGTAAGAACCCACTGTTCTCTTAAAATTCTTGCAGACTCATAGACAGAGTGGTTTTCCAGACGGATAAGAATTCTATTAAATTCTGCATCGGACAGTTCTGCTACGCCTTTCTTTTCAACAAGAGCTTTTTCATTTAATTTACAAAATTGAACACGAAAATTAACCAACAAATCTTCATAGTGATTAATGTTGGCGTAAGTGTAGCCCATTTCTTCCAGTCGTTCAACGAAGAAATTCTCTACATCGTATTCAGATAATTTCTTTCCCATTTTTTGTTTCCTTTCTTGGCGGAAATCAGACCACCAAAAATGTTATTGATATTTAACCAAATTATACCATAATTTTAGGGGAGTCGCAATACCACGACGCCCCTAAATTTGTTATTGTTAGATTTTATTGTAAAATTTCATACCACTAAATATGTTAAATACCCGTTTTTATTTTACAAAATATACTGCAGCATATGCGCCAGGGCCTACGTGTGTGCCGATTACACTGCCTACCTCACTGTAAATCCAGTCAAATTTCATACCTTTTTCCATAAGATATGCTTCAAACATATGCATATTTTCCTGTGATTCTGTATAAGTGAGAATTACCGGCAGGGATGTATCTATATCTGCTTCTTCCACGATATTTGCCAGTTTGTCAAATGCACCCTTCTGACCACGTGCTGTGCCTATGGATACAACCGAACCGTCTGCAACTGTTATAAGCGGCTTTACGCCAAGTGCGCCGCCGATAAGACCTGCAGCCTTGGAAAGACGGCCCCCTCTTACAAGATATTTAAGGGTATCAACTACAGCAAACAGCCTTACTTTTGGCACAAGTGCTGTGATTTTTTCTGCTATTGCAGCAGCATCTTCACCTTTGTCTCTCATATCGCAGGCCACTCTTACAAGCAGTTCCATACCTGCTGTGGCGCTGAGGGAGTCAACTATATGGATTTTATCGTAATCACACATCTCCTTTGCAATGCGTGCAGACTGGCATGTACCGCTGAGAACAGAAGAAAGCCCGATAAAGACAACCTCATTTCCCTGCTCTTTGTGGCGGCTGAAAACTTCCAGGAAAGATTCCGGTGAAGGCTGGCTTGTTGTAGGGTTTTCGCTGCTTTCTGCAAGCATTCTGAAAAACTCTTTTTTGGTTATATCTATGCCGTCAAGGTAACTTTTGTCTCCGAAATTAACTGAAAGCGGCACTACCTCCACATTCAGAATATCCAGCTGTTCTTTTGAAATATCACAAGTTGAGTCTGTAATAATAACTGTTTTCATTTTGTCTCCTTTATAATCATTTGCCGTTCTTTTTATCGGCAAAGAAATAGCGTACTTTGTTCAGACCGTCCACAAACGCATTGAGTTCCCGTTCGGTCAGTTCGTTTACCACAGTGTCCACAAGCTCCTGATGGAATTTTTTATGAAGCTCGTATGCTTCCCTGGCTTTTTCTGTAGCACATATTTTTACTATTCGTCTGTCTTTCTCATCAGGCTTTCTCACCAACATCCCCTTCTTTTCCAGGGTGTTTACTGCAGTAGTAAGAGAGCTTTGTGTAATATTCAGCTCTTTGGCAATCTGTTTTGCTATATTGTTTTCTTTTAATTTCACCACCGCGTCAATAAGATGCATTTCCTTTACAGATATATTTCTGAAAGCACCTTTCTGAAGATAGTTTTCCTCAATCTGCATAAGGCTGTTAAAAGCATCTACAAGAAACGTATTGATGTCATGTTTGATTTTTTCCATTTTTACCTCAAAAAATAGTTTGAATATCAAAGTAATCACATTATAGTACCTAAATGTGATAGAAATGTTAAAAACTTTGAGGTTCAAACTATTTTAAATTCAAATTATTCGATTTTCAAATTATTTTTCCTGCAGAAAATCATCAAGCTCTGCTATTCTGTACCGGAACTGGTCTGTAACCGGATTTTTTTCCGTATAATCCGCAAGAATAACTTTGCCGCAGGTGTAAAGCACCGCAAAACCAATCTTCCCTTTTGCAGATTTTTCCCGCTGATTGTCAAAGATATTAACAGTCTGCTGGCGCAGGGCTGTTGTTATTTTTCTGAAATTTTTATCCGGAATATGTGTAAAACCGAACAGGCGGCCTGTGTTGTCTGTGATAATTCTGTCAGTTACCATAACATCCCTCAGCTGTTTTTTATCTGTGCCGAATTCTCCGGTAAAATATTCATACAGCATAAAGGCATACTTTTCAAGTGATGGATTTTTAATGCCACTCTCCGCCACATAACAGCCGAATTTATAGAAGAAATCAAAAGGCTCTAATCCGGTTTCATTTATGAGATAAGGCACTGTATGAGGGAATTTGCCGCTGTTGAGAAGACGTTCAACAGCGTCCTCACATTTTTTCAGCTCATTGAGGTCACTGTATGAAATGCTGTCACAGCTGACTACCTGATACGGCGCATAATTCCAGCTTTTGTAATTATATTTTTCCTTTTCCTTCTCAAGGGTTGAACCTTTCAGCAGTTTCAGAAAGCCCAGCTGAATTACATTTGCATTTATTTCATAGGCCTGGTTGAAGCTGCGGGCAAAGCAGGCAAAATCTTCGTGAGGAAGCCCTGCAATAAGGTCTATATGCAGGTGGATATTGCCGCCGGAAACAATTTCCTTCAGATTATGCACCAGTTTTTCCATATCAGTGCGGCGGTTTACCGCTTTGAGTGTTTCCACATTGAAACTCTGCAAGCCTGCCTCAAACTGGAAAAGGCCTGCAGGGACTGTTTTCAGATAGTCCAGTGTGGACTGTGTAAACAGGTCAGTTTCCACTTCACAGTGGAAAATAACATCTGCCGGGATATTTCCTTTTGCTCTTTCTTCAGTGATGAATCTGAATATTTCAAGGGCTCTTTTATCATTGCAGTTGAAGGTCCTGTCCACAAACTTTACAGTTTTTGTACCGGAGTTTGCAAGGAGAACTATATTTCTTTTGTTTTCCTCCATATCAAAAAAGCGCACTGTTTCATCGCGGCCGGAAAGGCAGAATCCACAGCTGAACGGGCAGCCTCTGCTTGTTTCCAGATAGGCAATTCTGCCATTCAGTGCCGCCATATATTCCTCCGTATATGGGTTGATATAAGGCAGGCATGGTCCGCTGAGAACAGTTTTTACAGGCGCTGAAAAGTTATCCTTCAGCAGCTGTATGAAAGGGGCCTCCCCTTCACCTTTTATTATCCAGTCAATATAATCATTTTCAAGAAGTGCTTCGGCATCATAACTTGCTTCCGGGCCACCCAGAAAAATTCTGATATCCGGATTTATCAGCTTCATGGTATGTGCAGCCTTTCGGACATATTCAATATTCCATATGTATGCAGAAAAACCCACTGCATCCGGTTTTTCAGCTATAACTGCCGCAACTATATCCTCTACCTGGCTGTTTATTGTACTTTCAACTACTTTTACCTCGTGGGCTGTGCCGGACTGCTTTGCTGCTGCAAGCAGATACCATACCGCCAAGGATGAGTGAATATATTTGCTGTTGATACTGCAAAGAACTATTTTCATACTGTACTCCGATAACTGGTTCTAAATTGGGGCACTGTAATTTTACCCCTGTGATTATTTTATTGTAGCATATTATTTTAAAAAGTGCAAAAAAACAGCACACTGATGTGTGCTGTTTAAATGCTGTAATTAAATTACTGAGCGTCAACTTCTGCCATGTGTTTGATGAGTTCAAGAACTTTGCAGGAGTAGCCCATTTCATTGTCATACCAGGAAACAAGTTTTACAAACTGTTCGTTCAGCATGATACCTGCTTTAGCATCGAATACAGAAGTCTGTGTTTCGCCGTAGAAGTCGGAAGAAACAACTGCTTCGTCACAGTAGCCGAGGATGCCTTTCATTGGGCCTTCGGAAGCTGCTTTAACTGCTGCGCAGATTTCTTCGTAAGTTGTTGGTTTAGCAAGTCTTACTGTAAGGTCAACAACAGAAACGTCCAGTGTTGGAACACGGAAAGCCATACCTGTCAGTTTGCCTTTCAGTTCTGGGATAACCAGTGCACATGCTTTAGCAGCACCTGTGGAAGATGGAATGATGTTACCAGCTGCTGCACGGCCGCCGCGCCAGTCTTTTTTGGATGGGCCGTCAACTGTTTTCTGTGTAGCTGTTGTAGCATGAACAGTTGTCATAAGGCCTTCAACGATACCGAATTCATCGTTGATAACTTTTGCCAGAGGAGCCAGACAGTTTGTTGTGCAGGAAGCGTTGGAAACTACAACCATATCTTTTGTGTATTTTTCCAAGTTAACGCCGCAAACAAATGTAGGTGTTTCTTTATCTTTAGCTGGAGCAGAAATAACAACTTTCTTTGCGCCTGCTGCGATATGAGCCATACATTTTTCTGTTGTTGTGAATACGCCTGTAGATTCTACAACGTATTCTGCGCCCAGTTTGCCCCAAGGAAGCTGTGCTGGATCTTTTTCAGCAAAGAATGGGATAGCTTTGCCATTAACAACCAGTTCTGTTTCTGTGGAAGAAACTTCACCCTGGAAACGACCATGGATTGTGTCGTATTTTGTCATATATGCTGCGTAGTCAGGTGTAACACCGATATCGTTGATACCTAC
>JAFQAF010000359.1 GCA_017400025.1 Oscillospiraceae bacterium | reverse complement strand
GTAACACCGCCCTTTTTAATTTTACCGTGTACTGCATCTGCTATGATAAGACACAGGGCATACTGATGACACCGGCCGGAATGTGGCAGATACAACAGCACTGCTGCAAGATACTTTCAGAAATACATTTTACACATATAAAAAAACGCAGGCTGCAAGACAGTCTGCGTTTTATCATATTCTTTTTTTAACAGCCCTTCCCGGGGCAGGCGGCGTTACATGGCATACATCCTGAAGGACAGTGCCAGCTCTTTCAGCTGTGCATCATCCACAGCGCCGGGCATAAATGCCATACCCACCCATGAACAGAGGTCCATATCATAGGCCAGCACTCCGTTGGTCCGGATATGGGGCACCGCTGCCAGTGAATCATAATTTTCCAGCTGTGTGTAGTCCACATAATCGATTGCCACAGTGCCTATCTGGCTGGTGAAACCGTTCAGCTGTGGAGTGAAAGGGTCCCACACATACATACTGCCCAGGCGCAGCTGGGGCCAGACCTGTTTGTAGCCGTTTTCATAATCAATTTTTTCGCCGTAAGGGGTGAAAACACCAAAACCGATGCAGCCTATAGGTGTTTCGCCCTCGTAAATATAATACGGGGTGAAAATTTCTCCCACAGGCCAGGATACATCACCGGCATCTGTGGTGATTATCCAGCTTTCCGGCCAGGCGGCAGTAACACGGAAAGGCATTGCACCGTTTATTTCCTCTGCCATAGGGTTGTCTGCCGGGGTTTCATAAGCCGGGAACAGCAGTTCTGTCATTCTCCGGGGCCGGGTGGCTTCCCTGCCTGCAAAAAAATTGTACATAAGGGACAGCACCACTATGCTTATAAGTATAAGAGCGGAAGAACGCTCTGAAAAATCTTCTCTGAACATTACATATCTCCTTGTGGGTTATGTATATAATTTTAAATTAAATATGTGAAAATAACAAGAGTGTTTTTCATTCTGATTCACCGGAAAAGGTGCAAAACGAAAACAGCCCCTGCCGGGACTGTTTTCGGATGGTTAATTTTTCTTTGTGAATGTGGAACAGCCGGCACTGTCGCCCATTGTGTTGATGGAAACTGCGCTGGCGTGACATTTTGAGCCTTTGTTATATACACATTCCACAGCTGAACAGGCAATTTCCAGGCGTTCGTTAGGTGTGGTTGTGCCCATTACGTTCTGTGCGCCTTTTGGTGCATAGGAAGCACATTCTGTATCCCCTGCTGTTACAGCACCGGGACCTTCCACCCTGATATTTGGCTTACAGCACATATCGCCTTTGTGATGTGTACAGGAATAAACACTGCATTTAAGATTAGTCATAATGAAATACCTTCCTTTCACAGATATTATGGCCATGAAAACCGATAAAATACATCTAAATACTTGCAAAAGAAAATAAAACCAAGATAATAGAATTATATATTTATTCGGGGAGATATAATTATGAAAAGACCAGTTATAGTTCTTACACCAAGCTCCATGCCTATGGAAGCACCTTTCAACATGCACTATACCTACACAAACGGTTTCAACACCGGTGCAATTTCAAAACTGGGTGGCCTGCCGGTTATTCCGCAGTTTGTTACAGAGGAAATGGCAGAACAGCTGATGGAAATGGCTGACGGTCTGTTTATGACAGGCGGTGCAGACATTGACCCTGCCCTGTACAACGAAGAAAAACTGGACTGCTGCGGCACTGTGGAATATGACCGCGACAAGTCTGACATAAACCTGATGAAGGCTGCAATGAAGTTCAAAAAACCTATACTCTGCATCTGCCGCGGCTGTCAGCTGGGCAACGTGGTGCTGGGCGGCAGTATGTACCAGGATATTCCTACACAGTTTTCTGACAAGGTAAGACATTCCAACTATGATGAATACATGAACGAATCCGCACATACAGTGGACATAGTAAAAGGCACCCCTCTGTATGACCTGCTGGGCAAGGAAACAATATGCGTAAATGCGCTGCATCATCAGGGTATCAAGACAGTTGCACCAAAGGTAGTGCCTATGGCTTATGCACCGGACGGCCTGGTGGAAAGCTGGTACTATGATGACGAAGAACAGTGGATACGCGCATACCAGTGGCACCCGGAAATGATTGAAAACAGCGACAACAGCACTAAAATCCTTTCCGACTTCCTGCGGCAGTGTGTAGTAAGCGGTAAATAATCCGCCGCTGCATTAACTGTTCCGGTAAAAACAAAATGAAAAAGAAAGCACGGCAGACCTGCCGTGCTTTTTAATTACCGAAAATAAGTACATAAAACAAAAAATCAGTACACATTCGTGTACTGCTCTTATTGATGCGCCAGAAGGTAAGTGACACCCGGAAAATGCAAGGCGCTGCCGCAGAATTTTCCGTCGGTGGAACTTATGCAGGGAGCACAGCTGTGCTGTGCGAGTCGCAGACGAGAAAGAGGCCCTTGCTTTTATTCTACACAAAACAAAAAAGCAGCACACTTTTGTGTACTGCTCTTATTGGTGCGCTAGAAGGGACTCGAACCCCTGACCTCTTGATTCGTAGTCAAGCACTCTATCCAGCTGAGCTACTAGCGCTAATGCTTAATTATAATACCACCACATAATGGATTTGTCAAGCATTATTGGAAAAATTTTATAAAATTTTGTGGGCGAAGAGATATTCCGCCCTTTTTTAAAGGTTTTCGTCCTTGAGAGCGTCTATTACGTTTTCCCTTTTTATCCTGCGGGTGGCGTAAATCATAGTGATTATCACCACGATAAACACGCCGGCCACGGCAATGGCCATACCCTGCAGTGGCGGTCTGTATGCTGTAGAGAAGCCCCTGCGGACAGCGCTGTATATCCACAGGCTGACGGCCAGGGAAACCGGCAGCCCCATAAGGACAGACTTTGTGCCGTAGAGCAGGCATTCGTAAATCATCATTCTGTCAAAGCTGCGGCCGGACATACCCACAGAGCGCAGTACCGCAAACTCCCTGCGGCGCAGGGCCACATTGGTGGAAATGGTATTGAACACATTGGCGCAGGCAATAAGGCTGATGAGGACAATAAAGCCGTAGGTGAACACTTTCACAATGCCTATAATGGCACGGTTGGTCTGATATTCTCTGTAACTGTTCACAATATTGCCCGGCAGGGCTACTATATCTGCCAGCTTCTTTTCTGTTTCGTTGGGATTTGCAGCAGATACCATTATGCTTCCCGTTGCATAGGCGCTTCCCGGGAACAGCATATCCATACAGGAGTAGGGCAGCACTGCCATTACAAAGGTGTCCCGCACTTTGTCCATATTCATTGGCAGCCGGCTGCAGATACGCAGATTCACCGGTGTGTCTGCGGCAGGCGGAGTGAAGCTGATTTTATCATTTTTGAACACTCTGGCATCGTAGTACACGTCCTTTTCATAATCGTGCTTTCTGGCGGCATTTACCGCAAAGCCGGTTATTTCACCTTTTGCAGGCAGGTCTGTGTGCCCGTTTTCGTGTGCCCAGGCGTAAAAGCTTTCATCGTCCATAAAAACTATGTGCATATAGTCATCGCCGCCGGCCCACAGCTGCCTGTATTCTTCTGTAAGCACATCGTCGCTGAAAGGCATAGGCATGTACAGATTCTGGGAGTAAAATACATTTTCCACACCGTCCACAGCCTTAAACCTTTCCTTAAGTGTTTCCATTGAAAGCTCTTCTGTTTCCGGGTAATGGTAATACACAAGGTCGTATGCAGGGTTTGGGTTCATAATGCCGATACTTTTTTCCAGTTCCTGGCAGAAAGACCAGGCGGAAACAAACAGCACCATGCTCATAAACAGGCTGATTACCGTTGCGCGGTAGCGGCGCTTTGAACGGCGGAAGTTGCGGGCGGCCACTGTGGCCTCCACACCGAACAGTTTTGCCGGAAGAGGATTGCTTTTTATATCCTTTGGGGTCAGTTTTATTTCATTGGTCAATCTGAGGGCATCAATGGCGGTATTTCTGAGAGCCTTTCTGGCAGGCAGCCAGGCAGAAACCATAATTGTGAGTATACCTATGGCCGCCGCTATGCCTATGGCATAGGGGGAAACCACCATATCAAACACCACATTTTCCGCACCGGCAAAGGAGATTTCCTCAAAGCCCAGGCTGAACACATTCTGTATGAATTCCAGGGTGAAGGCAATGCCTGCAAGGCCGGCGGCAATGCCCAGGGGCACGCCGATGACACACAGCATCAGCGCTTCTGCCACAACGCTGGCACGCAGCTGGCGGCGGGTGGCACCGATGGAGGACAGCAGGCCGAACTGCCTGGTTCTTTCGCCTATTGAAATGGAAAAGGCGTTGTAAATAAGGGCGATGGAAGCAAAGACTATAATGGTCATAAGTATCACGCCCAGGCTGTAAAGGGTGGCGTTGTAGCCTTTTGTGGCGGCTGTGCCGGAAAAGCGCAGCAGAGTGGTGTTTGTCACACTGCCGCAGTAGTAAGGCCGGCCGGTATATCTGTCCATAATGCGGTAGGTGTCCCGGATATCTGCCGAAATATAGTAAATATCGCTTTTGCAGTCACCGTACCAGTCCCCGGTAAGCAGTGTGGGGCCGGTGACGGAAAACTGCAGTGAAGGGCGCCGGTAAAAACCAACCACGGTGTAGTTTCTGTATTCTGTATCCTTCAGCACCTCACCTTCCACAAAGGGGTTGTGGGTGTAAAGGGTTTCCCCCATATATTCCCTGCGGCCGGTGAGCAGTGTGATTTCCTGGCCTAAGGTGTACTGCCGGTTGCCGTTTATATACATATTTTCCGGTACAATTACCTCTGCCCGGGTTTCCGGCAGGCGGCCGCTGGTGATTTCAACAGGCATATTGCGGAAGAATTCACTGTCAGCGGCGGCGGTGAATATATAGTCTGTGTGTTCAAGGCCGTCGTCCAGGGGTGAAAAACCTATGTGGTGCAGGGCAAAGCTGTGCCGGATATCGCCGTTCATAAGCATATCCCGGCGGACCTCTTCATCTGCTTCCAGTATCACACCGTGCCAGTTGCCGTAGGTTTCCATAACGCTGTTTTTAAGCCAGGCCTGGGATGTGGAAATCAGTGTGGTGACGCAGGTGAGCATGGCCAGGGACAGTATGATACCCACAAGGGTGACCAGAGTGCGGGATTTGTTTTCCTTCAGGGTTTTGTATGTATAGAGGTTGAGTATATTCACCTTTTTATCACCTCGTCCCTGACTATCCTGCCGTCTGCAAGGGCGATTATCCTGTCTGCCTGAAGGGCGATGTTTTCATCGTGGGTGATGAGGATAAGAGTCTGCCCGTAGGTTTTGTTTGATTTTTTCAGCAGTTCAATAATCTGCTGACTGTTTTTTGAGTCCAGGTTGCCGGTGGGCTCGTCCGCCAGCACCACAGAGGGTGAGTTTATCAGCGCACGGCCTATGGACACACGCTGCTGCTGGCCGCCGGAAAGCTGGTTCGGCAGGTGGTTTTCCCTGCCTTTTAAATCCAGGATTTCCAGGATTTCCTCCAGTCTGTCCGGGTCTGGCCTGCGGGAGTCCAGCAGGACGGGCATTGTGATGTTTTCCACCACGTTCATAACCGGGATAAGATTGTAGAACTGATATATCAGCCCCACCTCCCTGCGGCGGAAAATGGCCAGCTGTTCATCATTCTGCCGGTAGACATCCTTGCCGTCAAGGTACACCTTGCCGCCGGTGGGCAGGTCCACGCCGCCCAGTATGTGCAGCAGTGTGCTTTTGCCGCTGCCGGATGCCCCCACTATGGCCACAAATTCCCCCTGCTGTACAGAAAAGGAAACGCCGTCCAGGGCTGTTACCCTGCCGGGGCCCTCCCCATATATCTTGTAGAGATTTTCTGCTCTGAGTATTTCCATAGTATCCTCCTTTTCGGGTTTACAGCTTCATTATATCCCATATATATTACCTGTCTGTGACTTTTAAATAACAGTTCTGTAATAATTATATATATAATTACTATTATAGTTAAAGGCACCGGTGATGTAAATCTGCCCATCTGAAAAAGTAAAAAAATATCTATTCGTGCAAGATACATAGATTGTCCCTTTCTTTTTTATATATTTTTGTAAGTCAATACCAAAGATTTGAAAATGCATAGAACTTTGCCCCTTAAATTTGTGTATTATTACAGTTTTAAACCTTTGACACACAACATATAGTGAGTGTATAATATATCTGGTAACTAAATATAGAATTAATTTGTAATGGAGAAATATAATGCTGAACGGAATTATAAAACGTGACGGCCGTGTTGTAATGTACGACATAGGCAAAATCAAAATGGCTGTGCTGAAGGCTATGGAAGCTGACGGCCACGCAGATTTTGAAAAAGCAGACGAAGTGGCACGCAATGTTGAAAGACATTTTCTGGACAAGGGTGCAAACGTGACACCTACTGTTGAGGAAATCCAGGACCAGGTTGAAATCGAGCTGATGAAAGCCGGCCTTGACTCTGTGGCAAAGAGATACATCCTCTACCGTGCATCCAGAAACAACATCCGTGAAAGAAACACAAGTCTGATGAAGATTTTTGACGAAATCACATTTTCAGACGCTCTCAACAGCGACGTAAAGAGAGAAAACGCAAATATTGACGGCGATACTCCTATGGGCACAATGCTGAAGTACGGCAGCGAAGGCGCAAAGGATTACTATCTGAAATTCCTTCTTGCACCGGACCAGGCAGAAGCACACAGAGAGGGTTATATCCATATTCACGACTTTGACTTCTATGCGCTGACAACCACCTGCACACAGATAGACATCAAGTCCCTGTTCAAAGGCGGCTTCTCCACAGGCCACGGCTTCCTGAGAGAACCAAACGATATTGCCAGCTATTCCGCACTGGCATGTATTGCGATACAGTCCAACCAGAACGACCAGCACGGCGGCCAGAGTATTGTAAACTTTGACTACGGCCTGGCAGATGGCGTAAGAAAAACATACCGCAAACTGTACCTGCAGAACATTGCAAAGTATCTGGAAATTATGGAATGTGCTGTGGACTATGAAGAACTGAAGGCAAAATCCTATGCAATCACAGAGGCTACAGGCAAAATGCCTGCACTGAATGCAGAGGAAGAATATATGGCCAGTGAACTGGAAATGCTGGCTGAACTGACAGGTAACAGAGCTCTGGCAGAAAAAGCACAGAAATTTGCAGTGAAAAAGGCAGAACAGGAAACAGACAAGGCCACATACCAGGCTATGGAAGCACTTATCCACAACCTGAACACAATGCACTCCCGTGCAGGTGCACAGACACCGTTCTCATCCATCAACTACGGTATGGACACATCCCCTGAAGGCAGAATGGTAATGAAAAACGTGATGCTGGCTACAGACGCCGGTCTGGGCCACGGCGAAACACCTATCTTCCCTATCCAGATTTTCCGTGTTAAGGAAGGCATCAACTACAATCCGGGCGAACCTAACTATGACCTGTTCCAGCTGGCCATCAAGGTGAGCGCAAAGAGACTGTTCCCTAACTTCTCTTTCCAGGATGCACCGTTCAACCTGCAGTACTACAACCCGGATGATGTGAGAACAGAAATCGGTTACATGGGCTGCCGCACACGTGTAGTGGCAAACAACTATGACCCTGAAAACGAAATCACATACAGCCGCGGCAACCTGTCCTTTACATCCATCAACCTGCCACGTCTTGCAATTGAAGCAAAGGGTGACGAAGCAGAATTCTACCGCAGCCTGAAGAAATATATGGAACTGTGCGGCAAACAGCTGATGGACAGATTTGCTATCCAGAAAAAGAAAAAAGTGCGCAACTTCCCATTCCTGATGGGCCAGGGCGTATGGCTGGGCAGCGAAAAGCTGGGGCCGGATGACGAAGTGGGCGAAGTGCTGAAACACGGCACACTGTCCATTGGCTTTATCGGTCTGGCAGAAACACTGACTGCCCTTTACGGCCACCACCACGGTGAAGGCGAAGAATATCAGGCAAAAGGTCTGGAAATTGTGGGCTTTATGAGAAGAGTGGTAGATGACCTGTGCGAAAAAACAGGCATGAACTTCTCACTGCTGGCCACACCGGCAGAAGGTCTTTCCGGCCGCTTTGTAAGAATGGACAAAAAACGCTTCGGTTCAATTGCCGGCGTTACAGATAAAGATTACTACACAAACAGCTTCCATATTCCGGTTGCATATCAGATTTCCGCTTTTGATAAAATCAGACTGGAAGCACCATACCACGCATTTACAAATGCAGGCCACATCACTTATGTGGAACTGGACGGCGACGTAAGCCAGAACCTGGAAGCATTTGAAGCTGTGGTAAGAGCAATGAAGGAATGCGGCATTGGCTACGGCGCTATCAACCATCCGGTAGACCGTGACCCTGTGTGCGGCTACAACGGCATTATCGGCGATGTATGCCCACGCTGCGGCAGACGTGAAGGCGAAGGTGTTCCTCTGGAAAAACTGCAGAAGCTGGGTCTGTACAAACATCTGAATGCTGCCACACTGGGCCAGTGCGGCAACCCTGAAGAAGAAGCAGACAGAATTCCAAACCCATTGGTATAAACAGGAGGTAAATATTATGGCAAATATGGCTAACTACAACCCTGAAACAGGTCTGGTAGGCGAAGGCGTAAAATTTGAAAGAATCCGCCGCATCACAGGCTACCTTGTAGGCACAGTGGACAGATTTAACGACGCAAAACGCGCAGAAGAAAGCCAGCGTGTAAAACACACAGTGGCAGGCTCTGTTGCAAAATAATCCGGACTGTGATAAAATAAAGTAAATTAAAAACTCTGGTTGAGAGTTTTGGTTTATAAAAAACAAAAAGGAAAGAGTGCTACCACACTCTTTCCTTTTTTGTTGTGTTTTTCTGTAAATCCGTATTGCAGGTCAGCTGGCTTTTTCTGCGCACCGCTTGCATTCCGGCAGATGCGCAGTATACAGTCTTTGGGCCAGATTCTGTGAGTAAAGCTCTGAACGGTGGATTTTCCCGCCTTTCCGGCAGTAATAATTACCGCTTTCACTTATCACATTCAGCGCCAGGGAAATATATTCTGCAGTAATTCCGTTCCGTTCCATTGCTTCCCGTGCCCGCTGTGCCATATCCACAGCGGCGGCAAAGTCCGTATCTGCCGGCAGGTCATTGCCGGAAAGATACACAGTGACAGGCACATTTATATTTTCCCTGCTGTAAGGCATATCAGGATACACCCCGGAGCTTTCCGGGTAACCGGTGAACACTTCCTGCCCCCAGTCCCCATAGGCCGCACCTATGTTTATTCCGTCAAACGCAGGATTTCCTGCCAGTATGGAGGAAATATCCTCTGCAAGGGCATTGCTGAGGCGGTTGTAGGTATTTTTCATATTGCCCACTCTGTGGGGGTAGTTGTCGCTGATTTCCCTGCCGCCATTATGCCAGCTTACCTCAAACTCTATGTCTCTGATACTTTCATCCTGCACAGTAAAACAGAAGCTGAACATATCAGACCCGGTATACACAGCCTTTGTTATCTCCAGACTGTGCTGTGGGTACTCTGTGTGCAGATAATTCTCTGTCTTTTTCTCAAGATAAAATTTTATCAGCGGGTTGCCGGCTATCCGCCCGGCGGCCACAAAAAGTGCCACCCCAATCACAGCCGCTGCACCGAAGGCAAGCCTGCGGTAAAATGTATTTTTCCTTTTCATTTATCCATATACCTCACTTTCAAAAGCAATATTGCAGTCAGTCTTTTTTATTTTGCGAAACAGCAAACCTTACCAGCTGATATATCACCGCGCCTGCAAAACACAAAACCAGCACCGACAAGTGGGACAGTATTTCCTCTGCGGAAATATGAAAGAAATTGCCGGGGTAAATATCTCTCCGGCGCACAGCGGCACACACCGCCAGCCTGGCGGCCAGCACGGCGGCAGGCTGGATAATCCGCTTCCTGCCCAGAAGCATACAGCAGAAAGCCGTCATCACCGGCAGGGCGATAACCTGCAATGCCACAGTCCGTCTGGAATACGGCAGGAATGCTGACACAGCAACTGCCCCACCCACAAGGATTACTGCCCATACAGCAACAATTGCCTTTATGCTTCTGACCAGTCTGTTTTCCTTTGCGCTATCCCGTTCCTTTATTTCACTGCCGTACATATTGCGGCAGCTTTCGCAGTGTTCAATGTGGTTTTTCACTGCCGATACCGCATCCTCTGATGCCACACCGTCTGTTACCAGCGGTATAAGATCCCGGCAGATATCACAGGATATTTCATATATTTTCATATCAGTCCCTCCTTTTCCAGCTGTTCTTTCAGCCATTTTTTTGTTCTGAAATCTATCACTCGCGCAGAGTTTTCACTTATTCCCCGTTTCCGGGATATTTCCCTGTAGGAATAGCCGTCTATTCGCATAAGTACAATCTTCTGTGTCCTGCCGTCCTTTTCCTGCAGCAGCTGATGTATGCGCTCTGCCAGGTTTCTGTTCTGTATAAATGCCTCTGCATCATATTCAAAATAACCTGCCAAAAATTCTTCACAGGCCGTCTCCCTGCCGCGGCGCAGGGACTGCAGCCATACATTTCTGGCTATGCCGAAAAGCCAGGTTTTTACAGAAGATTCCCCGCGGAAATTCCATATACCCTGCAGTGCGCGGAGAAAGGTTTCACTGGTCATATCCTCCGCTGTGGCGGCGTTATGGGTAAGGGACAAAAGATAATTAAAGACATCCTGCTGATATTCAATATACAATTGCTTTATATCCTCCACCATAACACCTCCTTTTTGCTGTTTCTGTCTATAAGTCCCCGTAAAATGGGTTTTGTTACAGAAAATATAAAACTTTTTCAATAATAGCATAAAATTGTGCAGGGGTAAATTGCACAGTATGGATTTTACTGCTATAATTTCTGTATAAACACAATGGGGTGAAGATATGGATTTTGAAAAGCTGACCGAAATCGCAGCAAAAACTCTGAACAGCAGACAGCTGGAAGAAAACGCCTGGGCGGGACAGGTAGCAGCCGCACTGGTAACAAAAAACGGCAACGTATACACAGGCGTGTGCATAGATGTACCCTGCAGTATGGGGTTCTGTGCCGAACACGCCGCCATAGCCGCAATGATAACAGCCGGTGAAAACCGGATAGAAAAAATTGTGGCAGTAAAAGAGGATACAGGTATAGTAGCCCCCTGCGGACGCTGCAGGGAGTTTATGTATCAGATACATTACGGCAATCTGGAAACAGAAATACTGCTGAACAGCGGTGTGTACCGACTGAAAGACCTGCTGCCTCATATATGGACGGAATAATTTCAACATTTTTATACTGAAAGGTGGAAAATATGGTAAGAGAACTGATGCACGACCCTGTGTTTCTTGCACTGAAAAGTGAAGAAGCAAAGCCGGGAGATGAAAATATTGCCAGAGACCTGCTGGAAACACTGATATACCATCAGGAGGGCTGTGTGGGTATGGCAGCCAATATGATAGGCGAAAGAAAAAGGATAATAGCCTTTGACAACGAAGGCGAATACATGGTGATGTACAACCCGGTGATACTGAAAAAAGAAGGGGCCTACAGCACAGAGGAAGGCTGCCTTTCCCTGCTGGGCGGCCCACGCCCGGTGAAAAGATACAAAACCATAAAGGTGCAGTGGCAGAACCGGCAGTGGCAGACAAGGATAAAAACTTTCAAAGGCTTTGCCGCCCAGATAATCCAGCACGAAACCGACCACTGCGACGGCATACTGATATAAAACAGAAGCCATTTCCTGCACAGTGATATGGCTTTTACTGCAATGCAGTTTAATCCGGCATTTTGTTCCCCAAAAGTGCCGGCATGCAAAATCTGCGGTTTTACTTGAAAAATTCACATTTATATTACATAATATATACTAGACACAGACTAAAAAGGCGGCGGTGCCGCAGAGGAGAATATATGAATTACAACTACACTCTTACATTCGGGCTGGGCGGTCTGAGCCTTGTGAAAAGAATAGTTATTGCAGGCGTTATACTGCTGGTGCTGAAAACAATGGACAAAGCCAACCCGGAATATTCAAAAGCGCTGAAAACCCTTGCCATAGGCGGCATTTTATGCCTGTTGCTGGGGGCACTGCTGTGGGGACTGTTTGCAGGGCTGATGGGGCTGGCCTTTGCACTTCCGTTTTACTGGTAAAAACCGGCTTTTTCACCAATATTTTACATAGGTAATTGTTGACAATGCCAAATTATTATGATAGAATTTTTAGCGTAATAAGGGAGTAGTCGACAGATTACCTGTTACAGAGCCAACAACCGTAGCTGCCATCAGCTTCTGGCTATGTATGAAATGACGAGACTTATCTGCACAGTGAAGGGCAGATAGGTCCTTTTTTTATGGCTTATTCCGGACCCTTACACAGTATACTATCAAGAAAAGGAGAGTAATTGTGAAACATTATCTTGAACATTTTTCAAAAATCATGGCTGACCTGGCTGTAACCGAAAGCGGTCTTTCACAGGCAGAAGCAGCTGACAGACTGGCAAAATACGGCCCAAACAAGCTGAAAGAAGGCGAAAAGGAAAGCCTGATTTCCAAGTTTCTCCATCAGCTGGCAGACCCTATGACAATCATCCTGATTGTTGCAGCGGTTATATCCGGTATTACAGCAGCATATTCCGGCGAAGGCTTTGCTGATGTTATCATTATTCTTGCTGTTGTTATTATCAACGCTGTGCTGGGTGTATACCAGGAATCAAAGGCAGAAGCTGCCATTGAGGCACTGCAGGAAATTGCAGCCGCCACATCCAAGGTTATCCGTGACGGCCACCAGCTGACAATAAAAAGTGAAGAACTGGTACCGGGTGATATCATTGTGCTGGAAGCAGGCGACAGCGTACCTGCAGACGCACGTATCATCGAAAGTGCCAGCATGAAAATTGAAGAAGCAGCCCTGACAGGTGAATCCGTGCCTGTAACAAAGCACGCAGATGTGCTGGAAGCAGAAGCAAACGGTGAAGTACCTCTGGGCGACCGCAAAAACATGGTATACATGGGCTCTACAGTGGCATACGGCCGCGGCCGTGCTGTTGTAACAGGCACAGGTATGGAAACTGAAATGGGCAAAATTGCAGATGCCCTGACAAATGCAAAAGAGGAAGAAACACCTCTGCAGATCAAACTGAATGAACTTTCCAAACTGCTTTCACTGCTGGTAATCGGTATATGTGTGGTTATCTTTGCAGTTGATATTTTCCGCAACTTTTCCACAGGTCTTTCCGGTGAAATGCTGCTGGATACATTTATGGTTGCTGTTTCACTGGCTGTTGCAGCTATTCCGGAAGGTCTGTCCGCAGTTGTTACAATCCTGCTGTCCATCGGCGTTACAAAAATGAGCTCAAACCAGGCTATCATCAGAAAGCTGACAGCTGTTGAAACACTGGGCTGTACACAGATTATCTGTTCCGATAAAACAGGTACACTGACACAGAACAAGATGACAGTTGTGGAACGTTTTACAGAGGACAAAAACCTGCACCTCACAGCTATGGCACTGTGTTCTGACGCAGAACTGGAAGACGGCCAGGCAGTGGGTGAACCTACAGAATGTGCCCTGGTAAACGATGCAAACAAAGAAGGCCTGGCAAAAGATATGCTGAAGGCTGACTATCCGCGTGTTGGTGAAGCACCGTTTGACTCCGGCAGAAAGATGATGAGTACAGTACACGCAGACCCGCAGGGCGGCTTTATCCAGTTTACAAAAGGTGCTCCTGACGAAGTACTGAAATGCTGTACAAAAGCATATATTGACGGCCGCATTGTGGAAATGACAGATGACGTAAAGTACACAATCCTCGGTGCAAACAAACAGATGGCAGACAAAGCACTGCGCGTGCTGTGCTCCGCCTACAGAAAATATGAAACACAGCCTGCTTCCAACGAAGCAGCAGACCTGGAACAGGATATGATTTATCTTGGTCTTTCAGGTATGATTGACCCTATCAGACCGGAAGTAAAAGATGCTATTGTTGAATGTAACAGTGCAGGCATCCGTGCCGTTATGATTACAGGTGACCACAA
Organism: Oscillospiraceae bacterium; assembly: GCA_017400025.1. Next base: position 1,565 of record JAFQAF010000359.1, on the reverse strand, counting down.
GGACACAGCTGTTGCAATTGCAAACCAGCTGGGTATCCTGGGCGAAGGCCAGGAAGCTATCACCGGCGCACAGCTGAATGAAATGAGCGATGAAGAACTGGCAGAAAACATTGAAAAATATTCAGTTTATGCCCGTGTACAGCCTGAACACAAGGTAAGAATCGTTTCCGCATGGAAGGAAAAAGGCAAAATCACAGCTATGACAGGTGACGGCGTTAACGACGCACCGTCCATCAAAACAGCTGACATCGGCGTAGGTATGGGTATCACAGGTACAGACGTTACAAAGAACGTGGCAGACATGGTTCTGGCAGACGACAACTTTGCAACAATTGTTTCTGCAGTTGCAGAAGGCCGCCGTATCTATGACAACATCCGCAAGGCTATCCAGTTCCTGCTTTCCGCAAATATTGCAGAGGTTATCTCTGTATTCACAGCCACACTTATGGGCTTTACAATCCTGGAGCCTGTTCACCTGCTGTGGATTAACCTTATCACAGACTGTTTCCCTGCAATCGCACTGGGTATGGAAAAAGCAGAGGCAGACAGCATGCAGCAGCCACCGCGTGATTCAAAAGACGGTATCTTTGCCGGCGGCATGGGCTTTGATATCGGCCTGCAGGGTCTTATCATCTCTGTACTTACACTGGCTTCCTACTTTATCGGCCATTACATCGAATCCGGCGTGTGGGAAATTGCAAATAGCGCAGACGGCATGACCATGGCTTTCCTCACACTGTCTATGGTGGAAATTTTCCACTCCTTCAATATGAGAAGCCGCCGCGGTTCAATCTTCAGAATGAACAGCAGCAACAAATTCCTCTGGCTGTCCTTTATAGTAAGCCTTATCTGTACAGTAGGCGTTATCAATGTGCCAGTGCTGCGTGCAGCATTCAAATTTGAACACATTTCCCTGCTGGAATACGGTGTGGCTATGATACTGGCTGTATCCATTGTTCCTATTATGGAAATCACAAAAGCTATCCAGAGAAAAATGGGCAAATAAGAAATATAAAAAGCACTCCCGTGGGAGTGCTTTTATTTTTGTCTGTTACAGCAGGCTGATACCGCTGACTCCGGAAAGCATCATTGAAGTGCCGGAAATGCCGCTGTCGTATAATTTTACCGGAGAGAGAAAAATTGTAACGCCGAATGCATTTACCATACCGTCAACAGTAAGCATAAGGAAATTTTTCATCTCCAGACCTTTTGTGTACTTGTTTATAACTGCCATAATTTACTCCTTTTATCCCAATGAGCCAATAGTACCATTTCAATGCGAAGTAAACAAGGAACTTTACTTATCTTTTACAATTATTTCCCGTGTTTATCTTAAAACATTTCTGCCAGGGAGTTTATAATATAAAGCAATGGTCCCACAGTGACATGTTTTTTAAAGTGTAATTCATTGGCCGGGATATGTAATTTCAAATACTGTGTGATAAAATTAACAAAATCAGCTGTGTGCACGGCAGGTATATGCCGCCGCCAATGGTTACAAACCGGTTACAGACAGGTTTTAGGGTAAAACTGTCTATTTTTTTAATTAAATTTTAGTGATTTAT
>JAFQAF010000358.1 GCA_017400025.1 Oscillospiraceae bacterium | reverse complement strand
TGTCCAGCACACGGCGCGCCTGCTGTGCATTGATAAGGTCCATATCGATTGTACGCTTGTTTGCCATACCCTCTGTGATACCCTTTTTGGTGATTTCACCGAAGGTCACGCGGTTTTCCCGGTTTGTATCCAGCTTGAGAATATGTGCCAGATGCCATGAGATAGCTTCACCCTCACGGTCCGGGTCGGTTGCCAGATATACCATATCACTGCCGGCAGCCATTTCCTTCAGCTCTTTTATCAGCTTGCTTTTGCCGGGGATATTGATATATCTCGGTTTGAAATTATTTTCAAAGTCAATTGCTATCTGGCCTTTCGGCAGGTCACGGATATGACCCATAGAGGCGATAACATTGTAATCTTCACCTAAATATTTTTTGATTGTCTTGGCCTTTGCAGGGCTTTCCACAATAACAAGATTTGACATTTGTTTCTCCTTGTACTGCTTTTTTCACAACAGAGTGTTTTTACAAACAGTCTGTGTCTTTTTCGTCTGTAATATATTACTTCAGCTGCGGCGTATATATTCGCCGGTTGCTGTTTTTTCTGCAGCTCCCGCCACTTCCAGCTCTATCAGTGCCGCCTTTACCACACCCCGTGGCAGGCCGCACTTTTTGCTTATCCGCGGCACAAACATGGCCCCTTCCAGGGCTTTCAGCACAGTCTGTGCTGTTCCGCTCACCTTTACAGCGGCTTTTGTTTTTTTCTTCTTTTCTTCTGTCACCGCACCCAGATGCCTCATAATCTGCACCCCGTCGGTAACAGCATGGGCCAGCCCCTCTGCCAGCAGCCGGTTGCTGCCTTCGTAGGCCGGGCTGAAAATACTGCCGGGTACTGTAAATACCGGTTTGTCATATTCAATGGCCCTGTTCACCGTTGCCAGTGAACCGCTTTTCTTCTTTGCCTGTATAACACACAGCCCGTCAGACGCCATTGCAATCAGTCGGTTGCGGTATATAAAGTTGGCTGACTGGTATTTGTAGCCGGAAACATATTCGCTCACCACCAGATGGTCCTTTTCCAGCTCTTTCTGAAAACTTTCATTCACTTTCGGAAAGTATTCATCCAGCGGCACACCAGTAAATGCCACTGTCCTGCCGCCGGCTTTTACAGCGTTTCTGTGGGCAATTGTGTCTATGCCCTGGGCCAGTCCGCTGATTACCACACCGCCGTTGCCGGCAATGTCCTCCGCTATCAGCCCGCAGGCCTTTTCACCTTCACCGGTGCACTGCCTGCTGCCTACAATGCCCACTGTATACCGGGCATCCAGCAGGGATAAGTCCCCTTTGTAAAACAGAACCAGCGGCCTGCAGGCCATATCCATAAAGCGGGCAGGGTAATCCATATCCCACCGGCTGGTGCTTTCTATACCGTTTTCCAGGTGTTTTTCATAAATATGCTCTGTATCATTCAGCGAAATATTCCGGGCATTTTCTGTCTGTCTTTCGCTGAACACCCCGAATTCCTTCAGATTCTTTCTGTTTTCATATATTTCCCTTGGGGTCAGCCCCAGGTCAGTCACTGCAGCTGCATTGATGCAGTTTGGTCCCATCATAGCTGCCAGCCACACATTGTATCTGCTCATTGTCTGCCTGCTTCCCACATAAGCACTGCAGCGGAAACAGCCGCATTCAGTGATTCAATCCTGTCGCTCATAGGTATTTTCAGTCGCAGTTTGCAGGCCTTTATCACATCTTCAGACAGTCCGTTGCCCTCATTGCCGATATACAGTGCAAAAGGCGCTTTCACCGGCACACTGCCCAGAGGCTGTGCCCCTTCCAGGCAGGCGGCCACTGTTGTAAATCCCTTTTCATTCAGCTGCTGTGTGAACAGCACCATATCGCTTACCTTGTACACATTCACCTTTACACTGGCTGTCATTGATGTGCGGATAACCTTTCTGGAATAGACGTCTGCGCATTTTGTGCTTACAGCCACATTGTCATAGCCAAAGGCCAGGGCTGTGCGCAGTATTGCGCCCATATTGTTGGGGTCCTGCACATCCTGCAGCACCAGCAGTCTGTCCGCTGTGAAAATGCTGTCTGTGTCGGCATCCTTCATTTCAAACAGTGCCCACACACCGTCTTCGGTTTTGCCTTCGCTCAGTTTGTCCGCCACTGCCGGGGAAACGATGTACACATTTTCATTTTCCAGTCTGTGGGCCAGCTTTTCATATTCTGCCTCAAGGCAGAAAACCGCCTGGGCTTTGAAGCCTGCCGCCAGAATATCCATCACCACCTTGCCGGTGGCCGCAAAGAACAGTCTGTTCTTTCTTCTGGCCGATGCATCCGCCGCAATTTTCAGGGCATTTTTTATTTTCGGGTTGTCCTTGCTTTCGATGTAATTTACCATAAATTCACCTTTCTGTGTCCGGCAAAGCCTTTTACACCGGTAAAAAACTTTGCCCAAAACAGGGCGAAGAGTGTAATTGTATTCGCCTTATATATAAAGAATTAAGTACAATATCTACCGCCATATGCCCGCCCGGACATATGGCAGAACACGCCAAAAACCCCTTCCTGAAAAGGGGTTATTACGCGAATTACGCCCTGACACTGGGTGCCAAGGCGTGATTTTCTATATATTACAGAGCTTTTTTAGCTACTTCAACGAGAGAAGCAAATGCTGCTGCATCGTGGATAGCCATTTCGGAAAGCATTTTTCTGTTCAGTGTGATACCAGCTTTTTTCAGACCGTTCATAAATGTGGAGTAGTTCATGCCGTGCATTTTAACTGCAGCAGAAATTCTTGTGATCCACAGTCTTCTGAAGTCTCTCTTTTTCTGTTTGCGGCCAACGAATGCGTAGTTACCGCTTTTCATAACCTGCTGTTTAGCCATTTTGAAGTGCTTGGATTTTGCACCGTAGTAACCTTTAGCAAGTTTCAGTGTTTTGTTTCTTCTTTTGCGAGTCATCATCGCGCCTTTAATACGAGCCATTTATAG
>JAFQAF010000357.1 GCA_017400025.1 Oscillospiraceae bacterium | reverse complement strand
TATTCTTTTTGTTTCCATAGTAGCCCCTCTCAGGGTAAAAATTCTTTACACTTCATTGTAGCATAACCGGCATTATTTTAAAACTATTATCCATAAGTATAAATGAAAACTGCAAATTTAATGTTGTATTTTGTAATATTCTGTTGTAATATCACATTTTGTATATTATTTATCGCTATATAAAATCTGAAACAGCCGGAAAAACAGGCAGATGAAAATATATTGCCCGGCAAAAACAAAAGGCAGGTTTTCACCTGCCTTTGATTTTTTATTAAGCTTTGTTTACAGAACCGAAGAGTTCCATTTTTTCCTTTACTGTAGCTTTGATAGCTTCTGTGCCCGGAAGAAGGAGTTTTCTTGGGTCGTAGCCTTTGCCCTGCTGGTCTTTGCCTGCTTCGATGTATTCTCTTGTAGCAGCAGCAAAGGACAGCTGGCATTCTGTGTTAACGTTGATTTTTGCAACGCCCAGAGAGATAGATTTTTTGATCATATCAGCCGGGATGCCTGTGCCGCCGTGAAGAACCAGTGGCATACCTTCTGTTGCGTCTTTGATTTTTTCCAGAGCTTCAAAGTCAAGGCCCTGCCAGTTCCGTGGATATTTGCCGTGGATGTTGCCGATGCCTGCAGCCAGGAAATCGATACCCAGAGCAGCAATCATAGCACATTCCTGTGCATCTGCAACTTCACCTTTGCCTGTTACGCCGTCTTCTTCACCGCCGATAGAGCCAACTTCTGCTTCCACAGAAATACCCAGGGAGTGAGCAAGTTCAACGATTTCCTTTGTTTTTGCCACGTTTTCTTCGATGCCGTAGTGGCTGCCGTCAAACATAACTGATGTAAAGCCTGCTTCGATGCATTTTTTTGCACCTTCGTAGCTACCGTGGTCCAGATGCAGTGCTACAGGAACTGTGATGTTCAGTTCTTCAACCATAGCTTTTACCATAGCTGCAACTGTCTTATAGCCTGTCATATATTTGCCAGCACCTTCGGAAACGCCCAGAATAACAGGGCTGTTGCATTCCTGTGCTGTCAGCAGAACTGCTTTTGTCCATTCAAGGTTATTGATGTTGAACTGGCCAACTGCATAACCTTCTTTTTTTGCTTTGATAAGCATATCTCTTGCATTTACAAGCATTGTAATATCTCCTTTATATCAATAAATATTAATATATTTTGCCTACATTATATCATACATCTTTTCGCACTATTTTTCAAGATTAAACCTGGCGTAGTGAAAAATGTACTGCTGGGCGATGCCCTCAGTGCCTTTTATGCACTCCGGCAGGCCCCGGGGGAACAGCTGGTCCAGGGCGCGGTTTATCCACACATCCTTGGGGAAACTTTCTGTTTTTTCGCAGGAGAACAGCAGCACACAGTCAGCCACCTTTGGCCCCTCGCCTTTTATCTGCATAAGATATATCTGTGCATGGGGATAGGGCAGCGCCTTTACCGTTTCCTCTTTAATTTCGCCGGAAAGTACCTTCTGGACTGCGTCATAAATATATTTTGCACGGAAGCCCATTCTCAGTTCCGCATATTCCTCCACTGTAACGTCCTTCAGCTGCTGTGCTGTGGGGAAGGCATACACATCCCCCACCG
>JAFQAF010000356.1 GCA_017400025.1 Oscillospiraceae bacterium | reverse complement strand
CGAGATTTTGAAAACCTTTGCACCGAATCTTTCCGGGTATTCTGTTTTCTGTGAATAACGTGAAACCGCAGAAAGAAAGTATTCCAGACCTTCCATTTTTAATGCAGAACCGAAGAAGCAAGGGAAAATTTTTCTGCTGAAAATCAGACGGGATATATCCTCATCTGAAAGTACACCTTCATCAAAAAATTTTTCCATAGCAGCTTCATCCCGGGCTGCACATTCTTCCCACACCACATCTTCTGCAGAAGAAAAGTCCACACAGGCCCGGCCGAATTCCCTTTTCAGCCTGTCCAAAACAGCATCTTTGTCGGCCCCCGGCAAATCCATTTTGTTTGCAAAAATAAATGTGGGCACATTGTAGTTTTTCAGAAGATTCCACAGTGTTACTGTGTGATTCTGTATTCCGTCAAGGGAAGAAATTATCAGCACAGCACAGTCCAGCACCTGCAAAGTACGTTCTGCCTCTGCACCAAAGTCAACGTGTCCCGGGGTGTCCAGCAGGCATATTTCCACATCGTTCCAGTTAAGAACCGCCTGTTTTGAAAACACCGTGATGCCTCTGTTTTTCTCAATCTCATTTGTATCTAGGGCTGTATTGCCGTGGTCAACACGCCCTGCCTTTTTTATACTGCCTGCAAGGTAAAGCAGGCCTTCAGAAAGTGTGGTTTTGCCGCTGTCAACGTGGGCAACCACACCTATAACTGTTTTTTTCATATAATTTCCATTCTGTGATTTTTTCAATGAGAACATTATACTATATTGATAAAAAAAATAAAAGCCGTATTATTTTACGGCTTTTTTCTGGATAAATACAATATTTTCCTCTGTGGAATTTTCCGGTGAATATACATAGTCAAGGCGGTTGAAAGCCATGATTTCCCGTGGGTTTTCTATGTTGTTTTCTGCCATAAATCTAACCATTTCTCCCCTGGCCATCTTGCATTTTGTCCCCTTTTCAACCAGCTTTCCGTTTATTTCATCAGCAAAGGTAACTGTAATAAACCTTACATCCGGTGAAAGATATTTTGAAATTGTTTTGGAATATTCTTCAGATGCCAAATTTATAATGGTGTCACAGTCCTGTGTTACATATTTATAAAGACTGTCCCCCCAGAATTCATACAGATTTTTAAACCGGTCTGTTTTCAGTTTTGCCTGCATTTCAAGGCGGTATGGCACCACACCGTCAAAAGGACGCACTGCACCGTAAAATCCGGAAAGTATCACAAGATGAGATTGGATATAGTCAAACTGCCCGTAGTCAAACACAGCCGGGGCCATATATTTGAAAGCTATTCCGTCATAGCTTAATATTGCCGGTGTCAGGTTTTTTTCAAGATTCATATTCTGCAGGCGGTTGTAATTCAGTTCCGCAATACTGTCATTGCACCGCCACAGCTTTTTCAGTTCACTGTAGCTTTTTTCTTTCAGCAGGTTTTTCAGATATTCTGTTTTATCCATAAAAGCAGGCAGACCGGTGCATTCCAGGCTGTCCGGGTCTGTAATCATCTTTTTGGCAGGTGAAATAATTATTCGTAGCATATTTTACCTCTGTGAAAATTTTTACTTTAATTTTATTAAATAAATTGTGATAAATCAATAGCGGATATTGACAAGTGAT
>JAFQAF010000033.1 GCA_017400025.1 Oscillospiraceae bacterium | reverse complement strand
TTCTGTTTGTCTATATATAAAACTGATGAATTCAACCTATCTTTAACGGTATGGTTTTTCATACACATTAAAAAAACTCACAGGCATAAAACCTGTGAGCATAATTACTTATCTCTCGGTTTATACCGCCGGATTTGGCACCTTACTTTTGCAGGTTGCCGGACTTCACAGGGCCGTTCCCTCAGTCACTCTTCATAAGTCAAATTCAATTTTGCGAAGATTATTATAACACCAGTCAACAGTATTGTCAACAAATAATTCTCAATATTTTTGTTATTTTTTACAATTTACATCAATTTTTCTGGTTACAAAACCTTTTTCATCCCTGTCCACCTGAATAACAAAGTCAAATCTATTAAAATCGGTGCAGCAATAAAAATCCCGCTGGGGAAAAATATGTTTTTTTGTACTGTCAAAAAAGTGCTCACCGCCGCAGAACTCAAGATTTTTCACCCTTCCGGCAAAATCAGCCATTTCGTCACCTTCAAGCAGTGACTTTATATACTCTGCACACAGTGTATCTTCCGGGGCCGGCCTTACGCCGCTGTTGCCCATACACACAAGGGAAACCACTGCCGGATTTTTCTGCTTTATGTATTCTGCCACGGCTTTTGCATTCACAAGGCTGCCGGTGATGATTTCATCAGCTTTTCGGGCGTTTACAATACCCTGCGTGCCGGCACTGGTGGTGTGGATAACTGTTTTTCCTTTTACCTTTTCAGGGTCCACTGTTGAGGGAGAGTTGCCAAAGTCAAAACCTTCACACTTTGCACCGCCTCTTTCCCCTATAAGCAGGCTATCTTTGATTTTCTTGCCAAGTTCAAGTGCATCCTCAATTGAACCTGCCGGCCTTATTTCCTTTACGCCCATATCATAAAGATAACATTCAAGGGAAAAAGCCCTGAACACATCAATTATAACTGTGAGTCCTTCCGCCTGCTTTGCACCTTCTATAAGCTGGAGTATGTTTATTTTCATTTTTCTGTCCTTCATGGAATCATCCTGCCTTTATACTTTTCTGCCATTTCATTGTCATCAGAATTATACCATAAATCCGCCATATTCCAAAGATATATTGCATAATCCACGGTAAATTATATTTATTGAATATAATCTGAAAATGGGGTATACTTTGTTATATATAAACAACAAGGAGCAAACAATGCTGAAAAAATTTGGTTTCAATGCTTTTTACATATTGTTCAGTATATTTATGGTGTGGACAACTGCTGCCGGGCTGCTTTATTCAAAAGGCGGTATTCTGAACAACACCATAATGGCGGCTTTTTTTCTGTGTGCTATACTGGCAGCAGGAGTGCTGTTTTACAGGGCAAGGCCGGTATCTGACAAAGCATACAGGCTGATAATACCTGTGCTTTTTATACTGTACTGGCTGATGCTGACCGGCTTTGGCTGCATTACAATGACACCGCCTATAAGCGACCTGGAGGTGTTGGTGGAGGCTGCTGACCATCTGCTGGAACACGGTGATATACTGGGATACAGTTACTACTTTTCCATATGCCGAAACACCCTTGGCAATGGGCTTTTCATTGCACTGATGTTCCTGCCGGTGCACAGAATGGGAATAAATATATTCACAGACGCTGCCGAAATGTGGGGTATTGCCGTAAACAGCCTTATGATAGTGCTGTGTGTTTTCCTGCTGTGGAAACTGGCGAAAAAGGTGCTGAAAAGCAGAAATATGGAAATTTTCTTTATTCTGCTTTCTATGGCATATATACCTTATTACCTGTGGGCACACAGATATTATTCCGATACACTGTCCCTGCTTTTCCTGCCGCTGTCTGTGGTGCTGTATGACAAAAGCAGAAACTCTGCCGGTGCAAAAAAAATATTCTGGTCTGTACTGACAGGTGTTTCAATATGGCTTGGTTATTTTCTGCGCGGCAGTATAATTGTGATGGCAGTGGCAATAGCAATCTATGCTTTTTTCTGTGACGGAAAGGATTTTCTGAAAACAGGCCTGGTTGTTATCATCAGTTTTATTGTAGCCATGTCCGGCTGGGACTGCTATGTTCACCATAACAGCTGGATTGATTTTTCAAACGATGACAGAGACCTTTTCCCTGTTACAATGTGGCTGATGTACGGTGCCCACGGCGAGGGCAACTACAGCGAGGAAGATGTGCGCTGGATGGAAACTTTCCCTGACTATGCCGCAAGAAAAGAAGCTGCAGCAGAAAAGCTGGCGGAATACTATTCACAGTATGATGCAAAAAGTTATCTGGAATTTCTGACACTCAAATACGGCAAAACCTGGGGCAATGGCAGATTTGATGCAGAGAACTATCTGAACAACCAGCGCCACGGCAACTTTACCCATTATTTCCTTATAGAAGGCATGCCGTTCACATCACTGTTTGCATACATTGCAAATGGTCTGCACTTTGCGCTGATGCTGCTGAATATAGCCGGCACACTGCTGAATATGAAAAAGCAGCAGTGGAATATACCTATGCTGATGCAGATTGCATATCTGGGCAATATACTTTTCCTCTCTTTCTGGGAAACAAAGGCACGCTACCGGCTGGGTGCAACACCTGTGATACTTTTTATTGCGGTGTTTACTGTTAAAACAATTTGTGATACAATATTTGTTGCTGCCGGCGAAAAACGGCATGAAAAAGAGACAGTTAAAATATAGAAGAGAGGTACAAAATGGATTTTGTAAACATTCTTTCATTTTTCGGAGTGGTTTCACTGGTGGATTTCCTGCTTAAAATCGCAATTGCCGCAGTGATTTATCTGGCATTCCACTTTTTATCCGGTGTGCTGGTAAAATATCTGCCAAAGCTTTTTGTTAAGATTTTCCGCAGGGATGATGCCACCGCACAGGATGCTTTTGTAAATGTATTTGCAAAGCCTTTATCACTTATAGTGAAAGCTGTAGGTATTTTCCTGGCTGTTACAAACCTGCCGCTGAACAGTGTGCTGTCTGTATCAGTTTACGCCGCCGCCCTTAAGATACTGCGTATTGCAATCATTATTCTGGTAAGCTCTGCTGTACAGAACTTTGTGATGAACATTCCTGTACTGTTCACATCCATAAGCGAAAAATTCGGCGGTGTGAATATGACACTGATTACATTCTTCACAAAACTGGGCAAAGCACTGGTGATTGTATTCACAGTTGTGATTGTGGTGGAAGAATTCGGCTATGACGTGACCAGCCTGATAACCGGTCTTGGCCTTGGCGGTCTGACATTTGCTCTGGCTGCACAGGACATCGCCTCCCACTTTATGGCAGGCATCACAATTCTTACAGACAAACCATTTGCTGTAGGCGACTGGATTTCTGTAGGCGGTATGGAAGGCATTGTGGAAGAAATGAACTTCCGCTCCACAAGAATAAGAACTTTTGACAATGCACTTATCACTGTACCAAACAGCAAGCTGAGCAACGACAGCGTGACAAACTGGACAAAAATGCAGTACAGAAAAACAAATATCATTATCGGTCTGCTGTACTCCACAACAAGAGAAACCCTGCAGGCAGTTATCAATGATATTTACAGCGAACTGTCCGCATTTGAAGAAATCAAGACAGATTCCCTTCTGGTAAAATTTGATAATTTCTCCGCATCCAGTCTGGATGTGAAAATCAGCTATAACTCCTTCCCTATTCCTGCCCCTGCACACATGGCACTGAAAGAAAAGGTACAGCTGAAGATAATGGAAGTGGTGGAAAAGCACGAAACAGACTTTGCTTACAACACACTTACAATTATCAATGAAAATTGATACATACAAAAAGTGAGGTGAAATTCACCTCACTTTTTTATTGTGCAAATTATTTTTGTATGCTATAAAAGCCCGCATAATTACTGTGTTTCCGGCAGGTTTGAGCCGTCATAGAGAATGCCGGCCAGTTCTGCAGAATATGCCCCTGCACCTGCGAACACAGTAGCTGTATCAAATTTAAGGTTGTTTTTCAAAAGAATATTTTTCATTTCAGAAAATACCCGTACAGCAGTGTTCATATCTGCCTCCGGGGCTGTAACCCATATTACTATATCCCCGTCTGTTTCAGATATCCGGTAAAGGTCGTATTCTTTACCAGGCACAAGGAGCTCTTCCTTTAGAGATGCCCGGGCTTTTGTTTCGTCATCAACAAAATACCCTCGGATTTCAGAAATTTTATACCCCAGGATTTCACTGCCGACTATACCATTCAGAAGCCGGGTGTATTCTTCGTTCAGCCTTTGTGATGTATTCCACCCCATTTCCACTGCAGCGGTATAATTATCACCTGTAATTTCCGTGCCGAGGGTGTCTGTTTTCAGTATCACCTTCATATCCGGATTATCAGGGGAATACACAATAGCAACATAGCCGTTGCAGGTAAAATCGTATGAATAGTCATAATAAATACAGCCGGGATATTTTTCGTTTACATATTTGTCAAAGGTTTTCCCTGCGATTACTTTTGAAACCGGATTGCCCACAAAGCCGTGTACAAGCCCGGTGATTACAATAACCAGCAGAGGAATAAAGCCGGTATACCAGTTTATACCCTTTTTCTCTTTTTCGTGTTTTGCCTTTTTCAAAAGAATAACCTCCCGCAGAGGGTTCACATCAAATGTTGCTAAGCTGACGGCGGAAAAAAAGGTAAATCTTACGGCTTAGGTACGGGTAG
>JAFQAF010000355.1 GCA_017400025.1 Oscillospiraceae bacterium | reverse complement strand
TTCTTTCCAGCGTGCATCCCAGTCTACGTCTTTGCGGTGTTCGTAATGAGTACATGCACTGCATACACCCTCTTCATTGAATGTGATACCCGGGCGTGTATCAGGCATTGTACATTTTTTACAGTATTTCATAAAAGTCACTCCTTGAACTTTTTATTTAAAATGTATTACAGATTTACTTTACTATTATATCATATATTTTGCAAGTGTGTATACAAAATATTTACAAAATGATAGAATATTGGTAACAATCAGAGATATTATGGAGTATTTATGGACAGGATTATAATTTATTATTTAATCGCAATCAACCTTGTCACCTTTGCGTCCTACGGGCTGGACAAAAGAAAGGCTGTAAAGGGCCGCTGGAGAATCAGCGAAAAGACACTGCTTCTGCTGGGGCTGGCCGGCGGCAGCCCGGGGCAGCTGGCCGGTATGAAGGTTTTTCACCACAAAACCCACAAATGGTACTTCCGTGTGTGCGGTGTCCTTTTTCTTTGTCTACATATTGTAATTTTATATTTTTATTATACAAAATGGAAATATTTGTAAGAGAAAAATCTTTGACATCCCATATGTAATTGTATATACTTTAAAGTAGATAAATGCGTATAAAAATCTAAAAAATCACGGAGGAATTGTATATGTATACCGACGGTAAACTTTTAATAGCCAAAGGCGAAAAACCTTTGTATCTTCTGCCGGATATGGCAAACCGCCACGGGCTGATTGCCGGTGCCACAGGTACAGGTAAAACCACCACGCTGAAAGTAATGGCAGAAAGCTTTGCATCTGCAGGGGTGCCTGTTTTCCTGGCTGACATCAAAGGCGACCTTGCCGGCATGGCCAAAATGGGCGGCGGCAAGGAATGGGTGGAAAAAAGCGTGGAAAAACTGGGGCTGGAAGGCTTTGACTATCTGCAGTACCCTACAAGATTCTGGGATGTTTTCGGCACACACGGCCACCCTGTAAGAACAACAATGACAGAAATCGGCCCTATGCTGCTGGCCAGAATCCTGGACCTGAACGATACACAGGAAGGCATTCTGAACATCACATTCAGAGTGGCAGACGAAAACGGCCTGCTGCTGCTTGACATCAAGGACCTGCGCGCTATGCTGCAGTTTGTAAGCGCAAATGCCAAGGAACTGTCCCTGCAGTACGGCAACATCACACCGCAGAGTGTAAGCGCAATTATGCGCAGCCTGCTGACACTGGAAGATGCCGGCGGAGACAAATTCTTCGGCGAACCTGCCCTGGATGTAAGAGACTGGATGCAGACAAGCTATGACGGCAAAGGATTTATCAATATTCTCCACTGTGCGGAACTGTTCCAGAGCCCTGTTCTCTATTCCACATTTATGCTGTGGATGCTGAGCGAGCTGTATGAAACACTGCCGGAAGTGGGCGACCTGGACAAACCGAAGATGGTATTCTTCTTTGATGAAGCCCACCTGCTGTTTGACGATGCACCAAAGGCACTGCTGCAGAAAATTGAACAGGTGGTAAGACTTATCCGTTCCAAAGGCGTAGGCGTTTACTTTATCACACAGAGCCCTACAGATATTCCGGATTCCATTCTGGGCCAGCTGGGCAACCGTGTACAGCACGCACTGAGAGCATACACACCTGCAGAAATAAAAAAGGTAAAAGCCGCTGCTGAAACATTCCGCGCAAGCGAAGCCTTTGACACAGTGGATGTTATCACAACACTGGCCACCGGTCAGGCACTGATTTCCTTCCTGGACGAAACCGGTGCACCAAGCGTGGTGGAAATTGCACAGGTACTGCCACCGCAGAGCTGTACAGGCACACTGACAGATGAAGAAAGACAAGCCGCTATGTCAAACGGCGGTATGGGCGGCAAATATGACGCTGAAGTGGACAGAGAGTCTGCATACGAAATACTGATGCAGGTAGCCGCTGAAGCTGAAGCCGCACAGGAAGAAAAAGCCAGACTGGCACAGGAAGCCAAGGAAGCAGAAAAACGGGCCAGAGAGGCAGAAAAAGAAGCAGAGAAACGGGCTAAAGCCGCTGCAAAAGAAGAGGCTGCACGTCTGAAAGCTGAAGAAAAGGCAGAAGCTGCACGTATCAAGGCACGGCAGAAAGAAGAAGCCGCACGTCTGAAAGCAATTGAAAAAGAAGAAAAGGCAAAGAAGAAAAAGATTGAACAGATTGCCACAAATGCAGCAAAGAGCATGACAACCAGCCTGCTGAACAACACAGTGAAACGCAAAGCTGACAAAGACCGGTCTGTGGCTGAAAAAGCACTGACATCTGCATACAACAATGCAGTGGGCAACATAGGCAGACAGGCAACAACAAGCCTTGTACGCGGCCTGCTGGGCACACTTCTCAAATAAACGAATACATACAAAAGGCGGAGCAATCCGCCTTTTTGTTTTGTTCTTTTTCTGTCTGTATCGCCTGCATATCCCTTTTTGATGAATCAACTGCACTGCCTTTCAAAACCACGGAAAAGGCCTTTTATGCCGTTCTGTTCACAGTATATACAGATTATCTTAACATATTGCTTATAGACAATAAGGCTGAGTTTGATGTATAATGTTGGTAATAATGCAGTTTAAAAGGGTTTAATATGAAATTTTGTTTTTTCTCCACACAGTATCTGCCAACAGTGGGCGGCGTGGAAAGATATACTTTCAATACAGCACGTCTGCTGACAGAGCGCGGCCATGATGTTACAGTGGTGACCAGCTCTCTGAAAGGCCTGCCACAGCAGGAAACAGACAGCTATGGCATAAAGGTGGTACGTGTGCCGTCATACCCTCTTATGAAGGGCAGATTTCCTTTTGTAAAGGTGACAAAGCTGCTGCCTGTGATGAAGGAAGTATTGGCAGACGGAATGGATTTCTGTGTGATACAGACAAGATTTTACCCTCTCAGCGTGGCCGCGGCCTTTGTCTGCCGCAGATACGGTGCACCTGCTGTGGTGATAGACCACTCCACCGGCCATATGCCTATGGGCGGCGGAATAGTGGGAAAAGTGGCAGAACTGTATGAGCACATCGCCTGCAGGCTGATAAAAAAACGCACTGCCGGTTTTTACGGCGTATCAGCCGCTGTAAGCCGCTGGCTGTCCCACTTCGGGGTGGAAAGCGCAGGCCAGCTGTACAATGCAGTAAACCTTGAGGCTATACAGGCAGAACTGGCAGAAGACCCTGTGGATTTCCGCAGTAAACTGAACCTGAACCCGGACTGCCATATAATCTCCTTTGCCGGCAGACTGATAGAAGAAAAAGGCGTGAAAATACTGATTGAAGCCTTTGAAAAATGCGGCTTTGAAAACGCCGCACTGCTGATAGCGGGCAATGGCCCTCTGTATGAAGAGCTGGCAAAAAGCGAAAAGGAAAACGTATACCTGCTGGGCAGCCTGCCCCACAATCACACCCTGCAGCTGATGGCACAGAGCAGTGTATACTGCCTGCCTACAATGTATGCCGAAGGCTTTCCCACCACATTTCTGGAGGCGGCCGCACGGCGCTGCCCGGTGATTACAACGGTTACCGGCGGCACAGAGGAATTTATGCCGGACGAAAGCTACGGCATGCAGATAAAGGACCTGTCTGCAGACAGCCTGGCCCGGTGTCTGAAAAAAGCAGTGGAAGACGAAAGCTGGCGCACAGCCGCTGCAGAGAAAGCCTTCCGCAATCTTGAACAAAACTTTATATGGGAAAAAACCTGTGACAGACTGGAACAGATTGCCCTTAAAAATAAATGATTCTGAGGAAAAAATGAAAACACTTATTATTATTCCTGCCTATAATGAACAGGACAATATCCAGCGTGTGGTGGATAATCTCATTGAGAATTATCCTCAGTTTGACTATGTGGTGATAAATGACGGCTCCCGCGATGACACCGCCCTTATCTGCCGCCGCAACGGCTACAACCTGATAGACCTGCCGGTGAACCTGGGGCTTGCAGGCGGTTTCCAGACCGGGCTGAAATACGCCTATAAACACGGCTATGATGCTGCCATACAGTTTGATGCTGACGGCCAGCACCTGCCGCAGTACATTCAGCCTATGATTGACGAAATGGAAAGAACAGGTGTGGATATTGTAATCGGCTCCCGCTTTGTCACAGAGCCAAAGCCAAGAAGCCTGCGTATGCTGGGCAGCTGGCTGATTGCTACAGCCATGCATATGACCACCGGCAGAAAACTGACAGACCCTACCAGCGGCATGCGCCTTTTCAACAGCAAGATGATAAAAGAATTTGCTATGGATGCAAACTATACTCCGGAGCCTGACACTATCAGTTATCTGATGAAAAACGGCGCAACTGTAAGCGAAGTACAGGTTTCAATGGAAGAAAGAATCGCAGGCGAAAGCTATCTGAACCCGGTGAATGCAGCCAAGTATATGCTGAAAATGGGCATAAGCATTGTGCTTATTCAGTGGTTCAGAAAGAGAAAGGGGTAAAATATGGCCTATAATTATCTGACACCGGAAATGCGCTGGTTCCTGATTGGAGGCAGTCTGGCAGTTTTCCTGTTTATGATGCATTTTATAAGAAAGAGCCGTGTGCGCATTGAAGACACAATGTTCTGGGTTGTGATGTGTGCAGGGCTGATGGTAATCAGCATATTCCCGCAGATTCCTTTCCGGTTTGCAAAACTGCTGCGAGTGGAATCCCCTGCAAACTTTGTTTTCCTTGTTATGATAGCAATACTGCTGGTAAACCAGTTCTATATGACACTGAAAATCTCCCGTATGCAGATTAAAATCACAGAGCTGGTCCAGCGCCTGGCAATAGACACAGCTGAAACTGACAAAACCCGCAACAATAAAGAAGACTGAAATCTGTATTACGCAGATTAACGGCAAAACAAATAAAGGCACAGCAGAATCTGCTGTGCCTTATGTTATAGTGTATTATTTTGTCCGGTTGGTCACACCCCGGCTGCCAAGATATGCTGATGCGCCGGAGGAAATATGTGTGGTACCGTCTGTTTCCACCAGGATGCAGTCCACGCCGTCCATAGCTTCCACAAAAGCCATTGCCTCTGCAGGCTGCATAAGGAAAAGTGTGGTGGAAAGGGCATCTGCCATACCGCTGTCTTCACAGAGAATGGATACTCCCAGATAAACCTCTTCCGGGTAAAGAGTGGACGGGTCTATGATATGGTGGTAACGCTGGCCGTCTATTACCATATATCTCTGGTATCCGCCGGAGCACACAAGGGACATATCTGTGTTGTAATATGCCATATCTATATTGCCGCCAATCATCTGCCAGTTTTCATCCACGGCAGGGTTTTCTATACCCACACCCCAGCGCCGTCTGCCGTCCTTAGGCCGGCCGTGGCATCTTACATTGCCGCCGGCGGAAATAATGAAATTATCATATTTTTCTGCCAGCAGGTCTGCTATACATTCTGTGGCGTAGCCTTTGGCAATACCGCCCACATCCAGCTGCACATTTTCATCGGTGATAAAAACAGTCATATTCTCTGTGTCAATTTCCACACAGTCTATATCAGTGTGCTGTGCTTTTTCCTGCAGCAGTGCCATATCCGGAAGCTGTACAGGGCAGGCGTCCGGGTCGCCGTAATCATACAGTACATCATCCTGCCACCGGTCGTATTCTTCGCGCAGGTCATGCCATACCTTCAGCACGCTGCCCATTGCCACATTCAGTCTGCCGCCGGATTTTTCGTGCCATTCCTTCGAAAACAGCAGCAGGTCTATTATCTCCTTGTCCACCTTTACAGGCTGTTTGCCGGCATTGCGGTTGACAGTGCAGATATTGTTCATTCCGGAATATTCATTATAGATATCATACAGCTGATGATAACGGATAAATTCCTCCTCCAGTGTCCGGTAGAACCGGTCAAAGTCCTCCTGGGACTGCTGGTAGGTTATTACCTGTATCACAGTGTTGAAAGCGCCCTCCCATATGGCACCAGAAAATTTTTCGTATTTTGGGCTGCAGCCGGTCAGGCTTGTGCAGGCCATTGCAATTGTCAGTATCAGGCTGATAATTCTTTTCATATATAAATCCTTTATTGTCAGTATAATAAATATATTTTATCATAAATGTGACGATATACCAACAAAATTTTTGTAACATTTTATGCTGTGTATTCATTGCGGTTTGAGATGGCAATGTGTATAATAAAAGTATATTGGAACGTTTTAAACCACAGAAGGAGAAATACAATGGACAGAGAACTGCTGAAAAAGAAAGTATGCGACGTAATTGATGCCAACAGAGAAAAAATCTGTGAAATAGGCCGCGGAATCTACAAAAATCCGGAGCTGGGCTACAAGGAAACCTATGCCAACGGCCAGGTAAAGCGGGTTTTTGACGAACTGGGTCTGGAATACGAAGACGGCCTGGCAGTTACCGGCGTGAAAGCAAAACTGCTGGGTGATGTACAGGGCCCAAACATTGCAATTATGGGCGAACTGGATGCCGTGGTATGCCCTGACCACCCCAATGCAGACCCTGTTACAGGTGCTGCACACTGCTGCGGCCACTTTGCACAGACCACAGCCATGCTGGCTGCTGCAATAGGTCTGAACGCTGTAAAGGACGAAATCAAAGGCGGCAACATCACATTCCTGGCCACACCTGCAGAAGAATGTGTGGAACTGGAATGGCGCAAAGGCCTGATTGCTGATGGCAAGCTGAAATATCTGGGCGGCAAACAGGAACTTATCCGCCTGGGCGTATTTGACGATATTGATATGGCTGTGATGGTTCACGGCACAAACTTTGATGACAATATCAACTGTTCCGCCAAAAATGTAGGCTTTATTGCCAAAAACGTTAAGTTCATAGGCAAGGAAGCCCATGCCGGCTTTGCCCCATGGGACGGTGTGAACGCGCTGAATGCCGCTTCACTGGCACTTATGGCAATCAACTCAATCCGTGAAACACTGAAAGACCGGGACTGCATCCGCATCCACCCTATCATCACAAAGGGCGGTACACTGGTAAATATCGTGCCTAACGATGTAAGAATGGAAATGTATGTGCGCGGTGCAACAATTGAGGCAATCAAGGATGCCAATGCAAAAGTAAACCGTGCTATAAAAGGCTGTGCCTATGCAATCGGCTGTGAAGTACAGATTGACGACCTGCCAGGTTATCTGCCTATCGCTGACGATATGAATCTGGCAAAGGTATTTGAAGAAACAGCAAGACAGCTTTATCCTGAAAAGAACATTGTACACGTTGCAGAAGTGGGCGGCGCATCCGGCGACGTAGGCGATGTGCAGGCAATTATGCCTTGTGTACAGGGCGGCGTAGGCGGCTTCAGAAACGATTTCCATTCCAAACACTTTGAACCGTCAGACGAAGAGCTTATCTACATTGTGCCTGCCAAGCTGATGGCCTGCACAGCCATAGACCTGCTGGCAGACGATGCAGCAAAAGCAAAAGAGGTTATTGCAAACTTTGACAGCCCGTACAATGTGAAAAACTACAACACAATCTGGGAAGATATTATGGGTAAATAATCTGCACAGCAGATTGTTTGCGCACCGGTTTGAAATATCATAAATCTGATAAAACAAAAGGCACAGCATCTGACTGCTGTGTCTTTTTTATATCTGAGTATCGGATACTGCCAGATAAAAAATATATTGGATATTTCTGCGGATACAGGGTTTGAATAAGGCTGAAAAAAAACAAGCCCGGTATAAACCCGGGCTCTTTCACATTTATTATATGTTTTGCTTTGTATGATTTTTCAGCTGCTTCACAGCTTCTGTGGCTAATTTATAAATTTAATTATCACGCTTTTTACCTTGTCCCAGAAAGTGGGGCGGTACCACTGGGCATAGAGCAACACATTCTGCCCGTTTACCGGCGCAGTTTCTGCAGGCTGGTACATTGTACCGCT
>JAFQAF010000354.1 GCA_017400025.1 Oscillospiraceae bacterium | reverse complement strand
CGGATATATCTGCCCTGTTTTCAAACCAGCTGCCCGGTGTCTGTGCGCCGGTGGAATCACCCATTGCAACCAGACCGTTATCATCCAGTGCGCCTTCTGCTGTGGTCACAGTTTTTTTGCCGTTCATGGCGTAAACTTTCCAGGCCAGCACCGGTGCGTCTGCAGCTGTGCCGTAGTTATCCACATTCCAGTTGGTGTATTTATAGGTGATGTCTGCAGCGGAAGCAGCAGGTCTTGTAAGGTCTATAGCACCTTTCACACTGCCTTTTGCTGTTACAGCCCGGTCTGCTTTTGCCACTTTTACCTTGAATGGTGCAGAAACATATACACCGGTGCTGCTGTGCAGCCAGTAACGGAAGGTAACTGTATAGGTTTCTCCCGGCAGGGTGGCGGCAGTAGGTTTTACACGGATTGTCCGGTCTGAATCATCATAGTAAAGATCCAGAACATCAGAGCCGGTATCTTTGCCCTTGCTGTCTTTGATGGTGAAGTAGGAGTACCACCATCTGAAATCTTCCGGCTTTGTCACCTTTATAACTGCATTTTCAGCAGCGGTGCCAAGGCCCGGATTAAGTGTGACAGCTGTTGTGCTCAGTTTGATTTTCGGCAGGGTCTGTATAACCTTCAGCTGATATGTGATGTAGTCGCCATAGAAGTTTGCTGTGTCGCCGGCACCGTAGAAATATGGCCTGAATCTGATTTTGTATGTGCCGGTTACAGCGCTTATTTTAGGGCTGATACGGATTTCCAGCGGGTCAAAGCCACTGTTCCATACATAGATTTCGTCACAGTCATTGTAAGCCACTTCTGTGCCGTCCGGTCTGATTATAACAATATCGCTTGTATACATGGAGAAGGCGTCTGCGTCTTTGCAGGATGCAGTTATTGATATTTCAGTATCTGTGGCCTTGTTCCGGGTGCCTTTCACAGAGCTGAGTTTTACAGCAGGGGTTTTGTCCGTCACTGTGACTGTAATAACAACCGGCTTTGCAATGCCTTTTGCACTGACTGCTGCTTTGTAGACAGCGGCGCGTGTGTTCCGGTTGCGGCTGAAGGTCAGCCTGCCGTTGTCAATATTCCAGGTCAGCTCATCATTGCAGATGTTACCCTTGCTGTCTGTGATGTTCACAGATACAGTCTGGAAGTTGAAGATGTAGCCGTTGGAGTTTGTGGTGAGCACAACCTCTCTGTCGTCATTTTCAAAATAGCCTGCACGGCAGGACATTGTCAGCTTTGTTTTGTCTGCCTTAAGCGTGAAGGAAGATGCGGTTTTTACTGTGAGAGGCAGTTTCACCGGCTCAGTGCCGTTTTCAATGTATACATACAGCATGATTTTGCCTGCCACAGGGATATCCTTATTGTTGATAAGGATTCTGCCGGTTTCACTGTCATAGCTGTGGATATAGTGTTCAAGGGATGCCAGGTATGTTCTGCGGTCTTTTGCAGACATAAGCGCCAGGTCTTTTTCGCCGGCAATGGCAACCTTTGTCACCGGAATATCAGAAAGCGGCACCTTTTTGTCAGAGGATACCAGATATACCGGCTGGTTTGCAAATACGCTGTCACTGAGCGGTACAGTGATGGATGTTCTGTCCAGCTTCACTTTCGGTGCAGTGAAGGTGACGGATACTGATGCGGATACCTGTACAGGCACACGCCAGCCCTCCAGCCATACTTTCAGTGCAACTTTGCCGCTGGCTTTTTTGCCGGAAAGGGCGGCATTGTTCAGCAGGGCGGTGCTGCCGTCTGCGGAAAGTGTGAGCCACCGCGGGCAGGCGGCTGTTCTGGCCGTTGTCTTCACGGCATCCACTTTTGCCATTGCCACTGTGTTGCCCTTGCTGGTGTAAACAATCTCTGCTTTGTCTGCGCTGTAGAAGCTGTTCAGCTTGATTGCAGAAACCTTTACTGCAGGTGCTTTGTTGGCAACCTTCACTGTGATTGCCTCGTCACTTGTTCTGCTCCTGCTTACGCCGTTGGCTTTGTCGTTGTAGAAAACTTTGATTCTGGAGGTGTAGCTGCCGGCCATGGATTTTGCCCAGGCAGCCCAGTCCATATCATCGGAATCTTCCGGAATAACCGGAAGGATGCGGATTGTGCGGTCGTTTACAATTTCAATTACGAATTTTTCGTTGAGTGCGGCGGTTTCAAACTCTGCGTGGTCTATTTCATAGCCGCACTTCATGTTGTAGACAGGCACGGTAATTTCGGAGTTGTCATAAACATTGACAGTGCCGGATACAGTACCAAGACTGATTTTTTCTGCAGTGTCTTCTGCTATTACGTCCACGCGCACCACTGCATATACATACTGCATTTCGCCGTTTACCGGGTGGTCTGCGGCTTTCAGTGTGATGTAGGCTGTGCCCGGGGCTTTTGCTGTGATGCGCAGGGCATCGCCGTAAACTGCTGTGGTTTCATCCAGCACAGCTGTGTCAAAGCTTTCTGCACAAGGTGCAGCGGCAGATACATAGCCGTTGTAGCTGATGGCCACTTCCTTTGTTTCACCCGGTTTCAGCACAATATGGTCAGAAGCCGGAACAATGCGGATTTCCCTGCGGCTTTCAATATTTATTATTGCTTTCTGCCGTTCCCGGGGAACATCACTCTGGTAGCGGAAAAGCTCTGTGTTGTATACAGCCAGTGTGTATTCTTCAGTTGAATCAAGGGCAGAGAAGCTGAATTCATATACACCGTCAGCGGCGGAGATGGCGTCAGAGGCTGTGTTTACTGACCGGACAGGGTTGCCCTCTGTATCAAAGAGGTCTGCCTGCATGATGTAGTATCCATCATCCGCCTTTTCCAGGGCTGTGGCTTTTACTGTAAGGGTGTCTGCCATATAGTCCCAGTCTGCACGGATGATTTCCGGCGGCAGGGCTACAACATAGCTGGCATACAGATAAATATATTCATCTTCAGTTGCGGTGAAGGTGTACGGTGAGCCTTCTTTTGTGAAATCACCCGGCAGAGTGCCGTAGCCGTAGCACCAGGCGCGTGTGCCTGCAGGTGTGGTAGATGTGACTGTGATTTCAGTACCGCGCACCACACTGAACTCTGTACCGGCAGAGGCTTCTGTCAGTGTGACTGCCTGCGGTGTGCCGTTTTCGTCATTATATGCGGCTGTGAGAGTACAGCCCGGGGCAGGTGTATTGATGCGGATGCGGTATTCCGGTGTGTTTACAGTGTGTGTAACACTGTAAATATTGGACTGGCCGTTGTATGCCACCTCAATTTCAATGATGTTTCTGCCCGGCTGAACAGGTACATCAGCCCTTGTGCCCACCTGTTCAAATCCGGTGGTAAGATTGCGGATTGTCACTGTGGCATCTTCGTTTGCAGGCAGGGCAATGTATGTATATGTGCCGTCATCCCTTGCATTTGAGCTGTGGGAGTAGCTGAAACTGTTTCCGTTGAAAGGCTCTGAACCAAGGGCAATGAAACTTTCATCAAGACCGATACCATAAAGGCCGGTGAGTGTAAGCGGGTCGCCTTTTACCGGGCCTATGGCCGGGGTGGCCATTGTGCCGCTGTGTGTTGCATAGCCGGTTATAACAGCCCTGATATATTTGTTTGCATAGCGTGTGGACAGTTCCAGCCGGTGGGAAGTCTGTATGTTTTTCCACGGGCCGGCGGCTGTTTCGCTCCACTGCCATGTGCAGCAAACAGTTGCATCCGCTGGCTGTATGCCTGTTACCGTCAGCAGGCTGTTCCATACAGGAGTGCCGGCGATTTTGCCGGCAGATGTGATTTCTGCAGGGGCATAGCCTTCTTCGGCAATCAGCAGTTTGCCGGAAGACAGATTACCGTCTTTATAGTAATAATAGTAGAGAGAGTCTTCGCTTTCTTTCTGCAGGACTGCGCCTTCCGGTATTATCAAACGGGCTGTGCCGCCTGTAACCACCGGTGTTTCCAGTGTGCTGGTGATGGAAAAAGGTACATTATGGCGTATGTTTTCTATAGCCAGTGTGCCGTTTACTGTCAGCTTTCTGTCCTGCTTGCCTTCGTATGGGTATGCCATATTCACATAGCCGGCAGTGGATACAATACCGCCCCGGTCTATGGTCATATCACCTTTGACATTGATGTATATATCTGCGGCAACGGTTGCATCAGCAACTGCCAGATTGCCTATGACTGTAAGGTACTGTGCATTTACGCCTGCGCCGTCTTTCACACCAATATTTTTTGCGGAAATGTATGCTGTTGTGATTTCTGCGCCGGAGTCTGCCGCAATATCGCCCATAACGGAGATCCGGTTTTTAAAGCTTACTTTTGCATTGTTTTTAAAGGTGTACAGCAGGCCGGAATCCTCTGTGGACAGGGAAGTGCCGTTCAGTGCGGCGCCGTCCACTGTGAGATTTGCGCCGTGTACCTGCAGTTCTGCGCAGGTAACTGCTGTGCTGCCGGTTATATATAAGGTGTGGCTGCTGTCCAGCCCGTCCTGCCGGATTCTTCGCACATTCAGCGTGCCGCCGCCGTTTACTGTCAGTCTGTCACCTGCGGAATCCCCTGTAATACAGATGGAAGTGCCCGGGACAAAGTCCATATAGTTTGTGCCTTCCAGCTGCAGGGTTGTGCCGGTGTTCAGTTCCAGCGCCCGGCCGCCGCTGAACGGCAGGATAAAGTCGGCGTTTTTCAGCGTGAGAGTGGCTGTTTCAGCGTTCCATTTCCAGCCTTCTGTGGTCAGGGCATCATGGCTTGTGCCGTATGTGCCGATGGCGCTGATGTCTGTAATAGCTTTGCTGCCTTTTGCAGGTGTTACCACTGCAAACAGGCCGGACACTGCCTTTTCTTCACCGCAGGTCACTTCGCAGTAATAGTATTTTATGCCGCGGTCCTTGCCGGTCACTTTCAGTGTGGCAGCTGTACCGGCTTTCACTGCGTTGGTCTGTGGGGAGGTGTAGCTGTCTGTGGCGTACCACTGATACTTCAGTGTGCCCTCCAGGCTTGTTCTGGCTTTCACAGCCAGGGTAATTGCCTTGCCGGCTTCGGCCACATTGATTCTGGCCGGCTCTTCTGTGATAATCACAGGGTCTGCCTCAATGCGCAGTTCATATCTGCCGGTTTCTTCGTTCAGTGCAGTGTAGTAGCTGTAGGTGCTCAGGTTTCTGCCCACAGTCATAGTGGCTTTTTCCACCTCTGCATAGGCTACGCGGTTGCCCTGGTTCGCAGTTTTTGTAACCAGCACATTGGAGCCCAGAATGCTGTTCTTCGCGTTGTAGCCCAGGATTTCATAGGTGGAGCCTTCCCGGTAGTTGATTTCCAGGTTTGTGTACTCCAGGCTCACCTTGCAGTTCATCGGCGTTTTTATGGTTGTGCATTTGCCGGTGGAGTTTATCACCAGCCTGCCTTCGCCGGTGATTTTCAGATTGCCGGCGGCTTTGATAACGCCGTTGGAAGATGAGGCGTTTTCTTCGCTGATGGTATTCACTGTGCCTTTTGCCAGCAGGATTGTGGCATCTGCCGGCAGGCTGATTTTGGCATCTGTGCCCTTGTGCATCAGGCTCAGGCCGGACAGGGTCAGGGTTTTTGTTTCTTTGTCCCACTTCCAGCCCATACCGGAGCTGTCTTCCGTATCTGCTGTGAACACAAGAGGGGACAGCACAGCGTTTACGCCTACGGAGATGGTATCACCCACTGCACAGATTTCCTCTGTGACATAGATTGCTGTGGCACGGCACTGCAGCAGGTATACACCGCTGTTTTTAAAGGTGTATTTCACTGTCGGAGAAGTGCCTATCTGCACAGGATTGGCCGGGTCTGTGATATTGTACCACCGGTATTTTACCTGTGGGTTTTCTATGTTCAGTGTTTCTGCCTTTGCGGTAAAGGTCAGTGCACCGCCTTTTTTCACAGACTGTGTCAGCTGTGGGTAGGCGGTGAATTTTACCACAGGGTCAGAGAATTTTATCAGTGTCACGTCCTGCACAGGCGCTGTGCCACTGTAGAAAATGTATGTACTGCCGTTTTTCTTCACAGCGGTGCCTGCAGGGGAAGCAACTGTAAAGTCTGTGCCGGACGGCGAAGAAGACAGCCGCAGTGCGCTGTAGTTTGAGTGGGATTTGCCGCTGTATACACGCAGGGTTGTGCCGCTGTCCTTTACAGTTACACTGTTTACCCTGGCGGTCAGATAGTATTTGTGGGAATGGACGGTAATATCCGCACCGCCCAGGGCATTCACGTTTACATTTGTAAGGCTGAATGCCACGTTGCCGGTGGAATGTACAGCTTCCACCAGCAGCTTGCCCCGGCCTTTTACTGTGAGAGTGCCGGAGGCGCTGTTGTTTACTGTAACCACACTGTTTATACTGCCGGTTCTTGTGATTATGTTTTCACTGCCTTCTGCCAGCACAATGTTTGCAGTGCCCGGCAGGGCAAGGCCGTTTGTAAACACAGCGTTGTCCAGTGTAAGGGTGGCTGTGGCTTTGTTCCAGGCCCAGCCCTCTGTGGCCAGATTGTCTGTATCGGCTTTGCTGGCCAGATTGAAGTATGAGGTTACCGGCTGTTTGCCGCTGTGGGCCACTGCCACTGCAGTGACAGCGGATGTGTCTGTCATTGCGCCGCAGGTAGCAACACAGTGAATCAGATAGATGCCGGCCTTTTCCGGGACAAAATCAAATTCTGCGCCGGTATGCACCAGCTCATCGCCCAGGTACCATTTGTATGTAACCGGGTCAGACAGATTTGTCCGCACTGCGGCTTTCATGGCGATTTCCTGGCCAGCACTGCTGTTTATGCCCATGCCCGGCCGCTGTACTATTTTCATATAGTCAGCATCTTCGCCGGTCGGGGCGATAATTGCCTTTGTCCAGCCGGTGGTGGCGTCCGTTACACCCTGCACAGCATTGCCGGTATTTGTGCCTGTTGACATACGGCAGCCGTACAGATATGCATTGTTGGCCATATTCGGGTTGCTGACTCTGGTTTTCATCACCAGATTGCTGTTGTATATGTTTGCTGTATAGTTTGAAGCAATGGCAAAGGAAGCGCCGCTGCGGCCGTTTATCAGCGTTACATCTGTATCCAGAATATTCAGCTGTCTGCCGGAATTGCCGGCGGTAAGCACAGATGTAGTGTTTGTAACAATAACTTCCAGCCGGCCGCCGCCCATAATTGTCAGGTTGCCCATGCTTGTATAGCCCAGCCCCAGATAAATGGAGGATTTTGTGCCCTCCGGCACCAGGATTGTGCTGTTTTCCGGCAGGGCAATACGGCTGCCTTCGCTGGTGTAGGCCATATTTTTCAGCGTCAGTGTATTTGTTTCGTTGTCCCAGGCCCAGCCCTGTGTGGCAAGGCGGTCTTCAGACTGTGTGCTGGCGGTGAAATCCAGATAGTCGGAATACATTGTGTAACCCGGTGCCATCACCGCATAGCGGATTGTCTCGCCTTCCAGGGTGTTGCCGTTCCAGCTGGCTGTGCAGCGGTATTCACCGGTGGCAATTTCACTGGCGGCTATGGTAAGGCTGGCGGTTTCCGCCACCAGTCTGCCCTCAAGGTCGTACCATTTGTAGGCAAACTCCGGCTGCTCTGCGGCGTTTACAAGTTCTGCCTTTGCAGTCAGCGTAACCGGTGTGCCCTTTGTTGCCAGTACCTGTGATGCAGGATAGATGGCAAAATCCGGGAATTCTTCTGTGGTCTGTTCCAGCACCACAGTTTTTGGGTAATTGCCCTCTGTGTCTGTGTAGTAACTGCCGGTGCGCACTATGCCTCCGGCAGGTGTGGTGGCCACAGTTGAATCGCTTATGCCGTAGCCGGAAGACGGGAAATACAGTGCCCCGTATTCAGCGGCAGGTGCGTTGACAGTCAGCTTTGCGGTGTCTTTTACTGCAAGATTTTCGTGGAAAGACACGCCGTATTCGCCGCCGGCACTGTTGATTGTCACATCTGCGCCGCCGCATACAGTAAAGTCTGAATAGAAAAGAATGTTGCCAATATAGCCGGAATCATCGGCTGTGCTTTCAATGGTCAGCCGGCCTGCACCGGTTATGGTCATGCTGGCCACGCTTCCGGCGTTTACAGGCATACGGCCTGCGGCTGTAATGGTATTCACACTGTTTTCAGCCAGTTCGATAACTATATCTGTGTTGTTGCTGATATGTATCCGGTTGGTGAACCGGGCATTTTTCAGTGTAAGTGTATGTGAAACGCTGTTCCAGGAAAAACCGTATTCGTCCATACAGTCCATGGATGCTGTGCCGTTGTCCAGATACAGTATTTCTGTGTATGGTTTCAGACCGGTGCTGTTCAGTGTGACGCGGCTTACAGGAAAACTGCGTGTCACGCCGCCCAGTGCGGCAACACAATAGAAATAATATTCGCCTGCAGGCTGGCTGCCGGAGAATGTGTAGCTGTTTTCTGTAGCAGACGGAACAGCCACAGGGTTTGTGCCGGCCATATCGTCACATCTGTACCACTGGTAAGTTATGCTGCCGGCGGAGTTTACCGGGGCGGCCAGGGCAGTTATTGTCACTGCCATAGCATTGTCCAGGGCTTTGCCGGCATATTCGGCAGCTGGCATTGTCACCAGGTCTATGGCAGGGTCTGCCGATACACATATTTCAATATGGTCTGCATAGGCAGGGCCTTCTGATGTATCTTTGGCCAGCACGTACCAGTCGCTGCCGTCATCAGCAAGATAAAGCCCCTCTGTTGCCATATATGCGCCGCCGTTCAGAACAAGCAGGCGGTCTTTGTAAAGACCGTAAACATACAGGCCGTAAATCAGGTCAAAGGTTACCGGTGTGCCGTCTACAGTCAGCCGGCCCAGCACGGCGAAGCTTTCCAAATTGACAGCCAGCGGTGCACCGCCGGTGATGGTTACTGATTCAGCTTCCAGATAGCCTGCAGGGCTGTATATTGCATTGTTTGCCCCTGCAGACACCAGTGTGGCGCCCACCGGCAGGCTGATTACAGTGTCTGTGCTGTCCGGGTTGTACACTGTCACGT
>JAFQAF010000032.1 GCA_017400025.1 Oscillospiraceae bacterium | reverse complement strand
GATATTATAATAAACCGTCATGGCAGCTTCAATCCCCGGGATGTGTACAGAATGCTGAAGCCGGGCGGGCTGTTTATAACCCAGCAGGTGGGGGCGGAAAACGAAAGGGAACTGGTGGAATTGCTGACAGACAGCAAAGAACTGCCTTTCCCGCAGCAATATCTTAAAATTGCAAAAGAAAACTTTGCCAGAGCAGGTTTTTCCGTTGTTGAAGAAGGTGAAAGCTATAACTCAATAAAATTTTTTGACACGGGCGCTCTTGTGTGGTTTGCAAGGATAATACAGTGGGAATTCCTGGGCTTTTCAGTGGAAAATAATTTTTCAAATATAATGAAAGCCCACAGAATAATTGAAAACAATGGTTTTGTGGAAGGACACACCCACAGATTTATGCTGGTGGTGCAGAAAAAAGTAAAATAAAAGGCAGGCACTGTCTTCAGTGCCTGCTTTTTGGCTGGAACAGGGTGTTGGTGGTGTTTTGCTTTAGTTTAAATAAATATTTAGCTTAATTACTGCGTACAGCTTTTCAGATAAAAAGAAGGGACAGATTGGATTTTGCCGGAGCATTTAACAGATATAAAAAAAGTCAGCACCACAGACATGGAACTGACTTCTGGTTGGACTAGCGGGATTCGAACCTGCGGGATGACGGAGTCAAAGTCCGTTGCCTTACCACTTGGCGATAGTCCATTATGAAAAAAAGCACCTTTATCAGGTGCTTTTTATGGGGTGGAAGATGGGATTCGAACCCACGGTCTCCAGTGCCACAAACTGGCGCTTTAACCAACTAAGCTACATCCACCATGATTGGCGCGCTTGAAGGGACTCGAACCCCTGACCCACTGCTTAGAAGGCAGTTGCTCTATCCACCTGAGCTACAAGCGCTAATTTCGATTGCTTGATTATAATACCACAGGTCAGCTGCAAAGTCAAGCATTTTTTTGAAATATTTTCAAAAAATATCCTATAATATTAAAAACATCAGCGAAAGGCAGTATAACATGAACAGAAAAGAAAAGCAAGCCCTTGCAAGAAAAATAATAAAAGCCACAGATGAAGAAATAGATGAGGAACATTTTATACATCTGCTGCTGGAGGAAAGCACACTGTACAATATATATGAGGATGAAAGCCTCACAGCAGGGGAAAAGGCTGCAGACTTTCTGGCTGGCCTTGCTGGTTCCTGGACATTTGTGATTGCATTTGCAGTATTTCTTGCGGGATGGGTGATTTTCAACAGATATATTCTTCACAACCCTTTTGACCCATACCCCTTTATTCTTTTAAACCTTATCCTTTCCTGCATATCTGCCCTGCAGGCCCCTCTCATTATGATGAGCCAGAACAGGCAGGAGGCCAAGGACCGCCGGCGCAGTGAAGGGGATTACAAAATCAACCTAAAAAGCGAAATAATTATTGAGGATATGCATTATAAAATGGATTCCATAATTTCCAGGCAGGCAGAAATACTGAAATATCTTACTGAAGCAAAAAAAAGATAAAGACTGATACAATATTTGGTTTTTGCATTGATTTTCCTTTTAATTATGTTATTATATTAATAAGAATAAATAAAAAGGAGAATTGTTATGTCTAACATTTGGCACGATATTAACCCAAAAAGAATTACACCTGATGACTTTATAGCTGTAATTGAAATTGAAAAGGGATCAAAAAATAAATATGAACTGGATAAGGAAACAGGTCATATCATTCTGGACAGAATTCTGCACACCTCCACACACTATCCTGCAAACTATGGCCTTATCCCACGCACATACGGCGACGATAAAGACCCTCTTGACGTTCTGGTACTGTGCAGTGAAACTATCAGACCTGCCAGCCTTGTAAGAGTTTACCCAATCGGTGTTATCTCCATGATGGACAACGGCGAAGGCGACGAAAAAATTATTGCTATCCCATTCAGTGACCCGACATACAACTCCTACAAAGATATTTCCGAACTGCCACCGCATATTTTTGAAGAAATGAGACATTTCTTTACAGTTTACAAAGCACTGGAAGGCAAGGACACAGTTGTAAATGAAGTACAGGGTGCAGACGAAGCAAAGAAAATCATTGCACACTGCATTGATAACTATGTAGAAAAATTCTGCAAATAAGTATTATCAGACTGCCGGCTATGCCGGCAGTTTTTTATTTATAATATATAAAAAATTATTTGCTTTTTTATGCATTTTTTGCACGGAAGTACTTGACTTTACAGCTGTGAATTGCTATAATAGATAGCGTTGTAAAGCAATAGGACTTTACGGAAAGGAGAAAAGTATGTCAAAGAACCTTGAAATGTCATATCTTCTGGATTTCTACGGCGAAGTCCTGACAGAAAAACAGAGAGAAATGATGCAGCAGTACTTTAACATGGACCTTTCCCTTTCTGAAATTGCAGACAATTTCGATATAACCCGCCAGGGCGTGCGCGATGCCATCAAAAGAGGCGAAGGCGTGCTGATGCAGCTGGAGGAGCAGATTGGATTTGCTGCAAAATACCGCGATCTTATAGAAGGTGTGGAACAGATTAAATCACTGGCACAGAATATTTCTTTTTATAATATCTCTGCTTATTCCACAAGTGATGAAATCACAAAAGCCGCCAATAAGATAATGCGGATATGTGATGACCTGGCAAACGGTTAGAAAGGTGTTTTATGGCATTTGAATCATTAACCCAGAAACTGTCCAATGCCTTCAAAAAACTGAGAGGCAAGGGCAGACTTACAGAGGAAGATATCAAGCTGGCCATGCGTGAAGTGCGTATTGCACTGCTGGAAGCTGATGTAAATATGCTTGTTGCCAAAGATTTTATCAAAACAGTAAGCGCACGTGCTATGGGCGCAGAAGTTATGGAAAGTCTTACTCCGGCACAGCAGGTTATCAAAATTGTTAACGAAGAGCTTACAGCTCTTATGGGCAGTGAAAACTCCCGTGTTAAATTTGCAAACCACGGCCCTACAATCATTATGATGTGCGGTCTGCAGGGTGCAGGTAAAACTACACACACTGCAAAGCTTGCAAAACTTTACCTGAAACAGGGTCACAGACCGCTGGTTGCAGCGCTGGACATTTACCGTCCTGCAGCTATTGAACAGCTGGAAATTGTGGCCGGTCAGGCAGGCGTTCCTGTTTTCCAGATGGGCAAAACAGACCCTGTAATTGTAGCGAAAAACGCTTTCAACCATGCAAAGGACTATGGCAACGATATTCTTATCCTGGACACAGCCGGCCGTCTTCACATTGACGAACAGCTGATGCAGGAGCTTACAGATATCAAAGCTACAGTTCCGGTAACAGAAACACTTCTGGTTATCGACGCTATGGCTGGTCAGGACGCTGTAAACGTGGCAAAACAGTTCAATGAAACAATAGGCCTTGACGGCGTAATTGTTACAAAAATGGACGGTGACACACGCGGCGGTTCTGCACTGAGCGTTAAAGCTGTTACAGGCAAGCCAATCAAATTTGTTGGTACAGGCGAAAAGCTGGATGACCTTGAGGCCTTTCATCCTGACCGTATGGCCAGCAGAATTCTTGGTATGGGCGACGTGCTGACACTTATTGAAAAGGCACAGGACGTTCAGGACCGGAAAGCAGCTGAAGAAACTGCTAAAAAAATGCTGCAGAACAAGTTCGACATGAACGATATGCTTGAACAGTTCCAGCAGGTAAAGAAAATGGGTGGTATTTCATCCATGCTCTCAATGATGCCGGGTGCTGCATCAATCAGCGATGATGATGAAGAACGGGCAGAAAAAGAGCTGAAACGCATAGAGGCTATCATCTTTTCAATGACAAAGAAGGAAAGGGAAAAACCTTCCATAATTGATGCAAAGAGAAAAAGAAGAATAGCACGGGGTTCCGGTACACAGGTACAGGACGTAAACAGATTGCTCCGTCAGTTTGAGCAGATGCAGAAAATGATGAGGCAGTTCACAAAAAATCCAAAAGCCTTTAACAGAATGTTAAGAGGCAGATAAACAAACAATCAATATTCATATTCAAAAATCATTACAGTTGCTATATTCAAACGGACACCGTTTAAATATAAACAATTCTTATGGAGGTAAAAAAGATGGCTGTAAAAATTAGACTTCGTCGCATGGGCGCAAAAAAAGCTCCTTTCTATCGTGTAGTTGTTGCTGATTCCCGTTTCCCAAGAGATGGTAGATTTATCGAAGAAATCGGTTACTACGATCCAACAAAAGAACCAGCAGTAGTTTCTATCGATGCAGAAAAAGCAAAGAAATGGATTGCAACAGGCGCTCAGCCAACAGATACAGTTAAAGTTCTTCTGAAGAAAAACAACATTATCTAATAACGGAGGCTTGTAATGGAGCAATTATTAGTTAATATTGCGAGAGGCCTTGTGGAAGACAAAGACGCTGTAAAAGTATTCGCAGATGAGAAAAACGAAGAAGGCGTGGTAGTTTACCACCTGACAGTTGCTCCTGACGATATGGGCAGAGTTATTGGCAAACAGGGCAGAATTGCAAAAGCTATCCGCACAGTTATCAGAGCTGCAGCAACACGCTCCGGCGAAAAGGTAGTTGTGGAAATAGACTAAGAATTACCGGGTGCTTTCGGTTGAAAGCGCCCGTATTTAGTGTTAAGGGCCAGAGGGCAGGCCTTGCCATACAGAGTGTGGTAATACCTGGGTTCTGGCATATTTTCAAGAGGTATCTATGAATTACATCGAAACAGGTGAAATTATATCACTGCACGGCATACGCGGTGAAGTAAAGGTTTATCCGTGGGCTGACTATCCGGAATTCCTGGAAGAGTTTGACACATTTTATATCAAAAAGAATAAAATGCATTATCAGAGACTGACAGCCACAAGTGTGCGCACACACAAAAACGTGGTGCTTATTGAGTTTGAGGGTATAGACAATACAGAACTGGCCCGCAATCTCATAGGCAAAGTGCTTTATCTGGACAGGGACGAAATTGAACTGGAAGAAGGTTTTTATTTTGTAGCCGACCTCATTGGCTGCAAGGTGATAAACCATGAAACAGACCGGGAAATAGGCACTGTTACCGATGTAAAAAATCTGGGTGCCAGTGATATTTACTATATTCAGGGCACAGACGGCAAAGACTATATGTTCCCTGCAGTAGAAGAATTTCTTATGGGCACAGATATAGAGAACAGAACAATCAGAGTTAAAGTGATAGAGGGTATGTTCAGTGAAGATTAATATTGCCACATTGTTTCCGGAAATGTGTGATGCTGTGGTGAATACCAGCATCATCGGCCGCGCAAAAAACAGCGGCAAAGTGGAAATAAAGACATTTAATATACGCGATTATACATTGAATAAACACCGCAATGTTGACGATACTCCATATGGCGGCGGCCACGGTATGGTTATGCAGGTACAGCCTGTATATGACTGCTGCAAGGCTATAGAGGAAGAAACAGGCTCAAAGCCTTTTGTTATCTTCACTACAGCGGCAGGCAGGGTTTTTGACCAGCAGCTGGCTG
Source organism: Oscillospiraceae bacterium (assembly GCA_017400025.1). Next base: position 2,444 of record JAFQAF010000032.1, on the reverse strand, counting down.
TAGAACTTTCCAAAAAGGAAAACATCACAATTGTATGCGGCCATTACGAAGGTATTGATGAAAGAATCATCGAAGAAATTGCCGATATGGAAATTTCTATCGGTGACTATGTTCTCACCGGCGGTGAACTGCCGGCTCTCGTAATCACAGATGCTGTGTGCCGTATGCTTCCGGGCGTTCTGAAAAGTGAAGAAGGCTTTACAAATGAAAGCCATTTCAACGGCCTTCTGGAGCATGCGCAGTACACACGCCCTTATGAATGGCACGGCAGAACAGTGCCGGATGTACTTCTTTCCGGCCACGAAAAGAATATAAAAGAGTACCGCAGACAGGACTCTATAAACCGTACAAAAACAAAAAGACCGGATTTGTATGCCAAACTCTTTCCCGATGATGCTGATGTTGAAAAATAAGTGGCAATATGCACAAAAAACAACACACAGTTTTGCATGGGTAATAGTTATAATAGATAATTTGGTTTAAGTTTGTTGACTAATTTTAGAGATTGTTATAAAATAGATGCGTATCGAAAAATAATAAATCATTTTATATATGAGGAGATTATATAATGTTTTACAAAGATGTTACAGTTGAAAATCAGGTAGGTTTACACGCTCGTCCAGCTACTTTCTTTATCCAGAAAGCAAACGAATTCAAATCTTCAATCTGGGTAGAAAAAGAAGAAAGAAGAGTTAACGCAAAGAGCCTTCTGGGCGTTCTGTCACTGGGTATCGTTGGCGGCACAACAATCAGAGTTATTGCTGACGGTCAGGATGAAGAAGCAGCAGTAGAAGCACTCGTTAAACTGGTAAACTCCGGTTTTGCTGACTAATTAAAAATATAAACCGCCGACTGATTTTCAGCCGGCGATATTTTTTTATAATCTTGTCCGCAGGGGGCGGCTGAAATCCCCTTTTGATTTATGACTAAACAGGAACTTTACGAAAAAGCCAGGACACTTCCTCTCCTGCCGGGTGTGTATATCATACGTGACAAAAACGATGAGATAATTTATATCGGCAAGGCAAAAAAACTGAAAAACAGAGTGAGCCAATATTTCAAGGAAAATGCAGACCATCTGCCAAAGGTACAGAAGATGGTGGATAATGCCTTTTCCTTTGATGTTATTGTCACAAACTCTGAATTTGAGGCACTTACCCTTGAGTGCAGCCAGATAAAACAGCACAGCCCAAAATACAATATCCTTCTCAAGGATGACAAGGGCTACAATTTCATAAAAATATCAAAGGAGCCTTTTCCTCGCATCACAGCCGAATTCCAGGTTCTGGATGACAGCAAATACCTGGGGCCATATATGTCCAGCTTTGCAGTAAGGGAAATGGTGGCAACTGCCCAGGAAATATTCCGCCTGCCTACCTGCAACAGGGTATTCCCCCGTGATTTTGGCAAGGAACGTCCTTGTCTGAACTACCACATAAAAAAGTGTATGGGTGTCTGCAGAGGCAAAATAAGCCGGCAGGACTACAATCAGATTATAGACAGCGCTGTGCATTTTCTGAAACAGGATACTGACAAAATAACAGATATTCTGCAGAAGAATATGGAAGAAGCTGCCGAAAATCTGGAATTTGAAAAAGCTGCTCTTATCCGTGACCAGATCACGGCTATACAGAAACTGTCTGCAGGACAGAATGTTGTAAACAGCAGCCTGCAGAGTCACGATTTCATTGCAATTGCAGGCGGCGGAAAAAACTGCTGTGTAAGTGTGCTGCGTTTCCGTCAGGGCAGGCTTATGGATAAAAAGGAACACGTATTCTTTGGTGAAGAAAACACTGATGATGTGCGAGATGAATTTCTTGTGCAGTTTTATTCCACAGAAATTCCACCAAAGAATGTTATGCTTGATGCAATGCCACTTGATGAAGACATAGTTGAATACATTCAGAAGAAGAGCAAAACAAAAGTAAATGTATCTATGGTTCACAAAGGGGAAAACCTCAAGATTATCAAAATGGCCTATACAAATGCAGTGGAAAGGCTGGCACGTGATACAGGCAGGCTGGACAAAAGCCGGCGCTTCCTGGATGAACTGGCAAATATGCTGGGGTTGCCCCGGGCACCGCATACTATAGAAAGCTATGATATTTCCAACTGGGGTGATGGCACAAGTGTGGCAGGCATGGTTGTTTTTGAAGACGGAAAACCCAAAAAGAGCGGATACAGAACCTTCAAAATCAGGTCAGTAGCCGGTACGGATGACTATGCCTCTATGCAGGAGACCATTGTCAGACGTATCTCAGAGTATGAAAAAGGCGCTTCAGGCCAGTTTGGCATCAAACCGGATGTAATATTCCTTGACGGCGGCAAAGGCCAGTTGTCCAGTGTTCTGGAAGTTGTGGCCGGCACAGCCTTTGAGGATGTGCCTGTATTCGGTATGGTAAAGGATTCAAAGCACAGGACCCGTGCAATGGTCAGCAGGGACG
>JAFQAF010000353.1 GCA_017400025.1 Oscillospiraceae bacterium | reverse complement strand
GTATTCTGCAGATGGAAAACCTGCGGTGGTAAGCAACAGAACACCAACTAAAAAGCACCAGCTCAACATTGCATTGAACTGGTACTGGATTATGTTTTGCGCAGCTGTCTGTGTTGGATTGCAGTGCCTTTGATTTTTGTTTTTATGCTATGGTGTGCCGGCAGGGCAGGCACACGGGGAGCTTATATTTTACTGTGCCTCGATAAGAAGAACATCCACATAGTATGTTTCCCTTGATTCCGGGCGGTAGATACCCAGGTTCATAGTGTCGCCCGGTGAGCATTTTTCCAGTTCTTCCAGCAGGTCATTTGTGGTGTTGATTTCCACGCCGTTGGCTTCGATAATTACGTCCCTTTCACGCACGCCTTTGGCTGGCAGGTCGCTGCCTGCAGTGATGGAGGCAATGTATACGCCTCTGTTTGGCAGGCCGTTTCTCGGGCCGTTGGAATCGTTCAGCTCAATTACCTGTACACCCAGCACGGCACGGCCGGTTACATAGCCGTTTTCTATCAGGCTCTGGATAATAGGCAGTGCATCTGTGATAGGTATTGCAAAGCCTATGCCCTCATAGTCTGTAGCGGCAATTTTTGAGGATGTGATGCCTATTACCTGGCCGAATCTGTTTGTCAGCGGGCCGCCGGAGTTGCCCGGGTTGATGGCCGCACTTGTCTGGATAAGCGCCAGTGAACGTGCGCCGGAGTCCATATCCCTGTTCAGACCGGAGATGATGCCCTGTGTGCAGGTGCCGGACAGACCGCCGGCGTTGCCTATGGCCACCACTCTTTCACCTATTTTCAGGCCGGTGCTGTCGCCGAATTCGGCAGCAGTCAGGTCTTTTGCTTCCACTTTTATCACAGCCAGGTCAGTGTCTGCATCAGCACCTATGATTGTGCCGCGCATCTGGCTTTCGTCTTCAAATATTACGTTTACACTGCTGCCGCCGTCCACTACATGGGCGTTGGTTATGATGTAGCCGTCTTCTGTCATAATAATGCCGGTGCCCTGGCTTACCGGAGAAACAGATGTGCCGGCATATACATTAATGCTTACCACAGATGGGTTCACTTTTTCAAAAATTGCTGTTGTGTCATAGCCGCCGTCAGTGTATTCCGGCAGGGGCTGCAGTTCCACCACCGGGGCCTCGCCGCCTTTATAGTCTGTATCCGGTGCAAACTTGTCTATAAAAGGGCTGGAAATCATGCTTCCTTTGCCTATCATTATGCCGCCGGCCAGGCTCAGGCAGATTGCTGCCACCATCAGCAGAATTATGGGAGCTTTGTTTCTTCTTTTTCTCTCCATACATCTCTCTCCTTTTATTTCAGCCGCATTGTGCGGCAGTATTTTTCTTTATTAACACTATAATATTAATATGTGAAAATTTGTTGACATAAAACTGATTTTCCGGTGATATTTTTTATGAAATATCAGAAAATCACATTGCCCCCTGTCCCATCAGGGGGCAATATATCAGCTTTTTTCATTGTTTTTGTTTCGTTTTTCTTTTTTGCTCTGCTTGCGTGTAACCTTCGGTTTCTTTTCAGTGGTTACAGCAGGTATCACAGCGGTGTTCTGCCTGCCGGAAGGCACGGTGAATATAAATTCTGTATAGCTGCCTTCTTCGCTTTCCACCCATATATCGCCGCCGGCACGCTGTACCAGGGTTCTGGCTATAAACAGCCCTATGCCCGCCCCCTTGGTGTGCACACTGCGGGAGGAGTCTGCTTTGTAGAAGCGGTCAAAGATATACGGCAGCACATCTTTGTTTATGCCCTGGCCGGAATTGCGGATTTTTACCGTAACCATTTCAGAGCCTTTTTCTTCGGCAACAGAAAAGGCAATATAGCCGCCCTTTGGGGTGAATTTAAGGGCGTTGTCAAATATATTATACACTACCTGATGGATAATATC
>JAFQAF010000352.1 GCA_017400025.1 Oscillospiraceae bacterium | reverse complement strand
CTATCTGAATATAACTACCTTTCCAAAAGAGGAAATGTATGTAAGACTGAAAGCTGATTTCCCTTCCCTTAAAATTGACGAAAGCAGTCCCGAAGAGTGGTTTGGGGACACTGTATACTATGACAGCGGATATGTGAAATACATAGAGGCCGGAGGCGATATGATACCCGGAGACCAGTTCAGGGATGCACTTGCTCTGAAAAGCAGCTGTTTCCTTGTTTTCTGGGAGGACAACAGCTTTTCTGTAGCAACAAAAGGCTATGGTCACGGTGTAGGCCTGAGCCAGTACGGCGCAAACCAGCTATCCCAGCAGGGCCTGAATTACAAAGAAATTCTGGGATATTATTACCCCGGCACCGCCACAGGCACAGTCTGAAACTCCAATGACATCTGATATGATAAAAACTGATACACCGCAATGACTTGAAGAATAAAAATATATGATGTATACTTTAGCTATCATATTATTTCAAAGGAGAACATTTATGAATTTCAGAGAACCTGCTCTCAAGCTCAGCGAACAGCTGATTGAATACAGAAGAGATTTCCATTCACATCCTGAAGTTTCTTTCTGCGAAGAAAGAACAAGTGCTGTTATCAGAAAATTCCTTGCTGACAACGGCATTGAAATCCAGGAAGTAGGCGCCGGTTATTCTGTAGTAGGCGTAATCCGTGGCGGTCACCCCGGCAAAACATTTGCACTGCGTGCTGACATTGATGCCCTGCCAATGCCTGAACTCAATGAAGTACCATACAAATCAACTGTAGAAAACGTAATGCATGCCTGCGATCACGACTCCCACACAGCTGCCCTTATGGGTGTGGCCCTGCTGATAAACCAGGTAAAAGACCAGATGCACGGCAATGTAAAGCTGCTTTTCCAGGCTGCTGAAGAAAAAATTCCTGGCGGCGCAAAGGAACTGGTGGAAAAGGCGCGCTGGAAAACCCATATGTTGACGCAGTAATGGGCTTCCACGTAAGCAATGCTCTGCCGGTGGGCAAAGTGGCATTCGGTGCCGGCCCTGGCGCTGCTGCCTGCGACACATACAAATTCAGAATCATAGGCAAAGGCGGACACGGTGCTTATCCACACGCCACAATTGACCCTGTTGTGATTTCTGCATACTTTATCACTGCACTGCAGTCAATAGTTTCCAGAAATGTAGAGCCTGTACAGGGTGCTGTTATCACAATCGGCTCTATCCACGGCGGCACAAAGGAAAACATTATCGCTGATGAGGTTGAAATGCTGGCTACCATCCGTTCACTGGATGAAGGTGTGCGAGCCCTGCTGCACAAGAGAATCCAGGAAATCTGCAAAGGTACAGAAGCAATGTACGGCTGCAAGGTTGAATGGGAACTGGAAATGGGCTATCCGGTGCTGATAAATGACGGTGACTTTATCAACAAATACGCTCTGACAAGCTGTGAAAAAATTGTTGGTGCAGAAAATATTGTAGAAGTAAAAAAATCCGGTATGGGCGGCGAAGACTTTGCATATTATCTGCAGCAGAGACCAGGCTGCTTCGGCTCACTGGGCAGCGGAAACCCAGAAAAAGGCATAATATACGGCGGCCATACTTCAATGTTCGACATTGATGAAGAATGTATCTGGAGAGGCGCTGCATGTCTTGCACAGACTGCCTGGGACTATCTGGAAGAAAACAAATAGTACTGTATTTCAGACAAAAAATAAAAGCGGAGTTTTACTCCGCTTTTTTGTATGTGATTTTTATTATGATAAATGCCAGGACGGTTATTGCCACCGGGTAAACAAACAGTGACATGTATTCAAAAACACCCAGACTGGAAAGATTCATGCCCCATATGCGTGCCACCGGTGCAGACAGCAATACAAGCAGTACAGACTGCACCAGTCCGCCTGCGAAAACAAATGACGGGCCGATACTGTATTTTCTGAATACTGTCACCCCGCATATCACCGGCAGTGCTATACACAGGCTTATCCACATAATATCCGGAGTACCGGACATAAACAGCGGTATTATGAAAAACACTGCAAGAAAGGAAAAAACTCCCCACAATGCAGAAATAAGCGCACTTTTAATTGTTCTCATATAGCATTCTCCTTAAAAATAAAAGCCACTGAACAGTGGCTTTGTATTTATGCATAGAAATCCGGGTCCACCTGCAGGGTAAGCTGATTTGGCAGGTACTGTGAAGAAATAATTCTGGCTTTGTAGGCCATAGGTGTTTCACCTGTTACCTTTTTGAAGGCTTTGCACAGATAGTTGTCACCGGAAAAACCTGTCTGAAGTGCAATTGTATTCAGCGGCAGGGATGTCTGTGTGAGAAGCTGTTTCACAGCATCAATACGGACAGACGTGAGATATTTGCCCGGTGTAGTACCGGTGTGCTTGAAAAATTCGCGCACAAGGTGACTTTTGGAAATCTGCAGTGTCTGGGCCAGTTCTTCAACACCGTAAACATTGGCATAGTTTTCTTTTATAAGGCGTACAGCATCAACAATTATCTGGCTGGCGATTACAGCTTTTCTGTCGCCGTGGCTGAGAGTATTCAGCATTTCAAAGCTGATATTGGAAAGATATGTTTCACTTAAAGAATCAAAATTCTGTGTTACCTGTGTAATCTGCTGAGGGAGGAACGGCGCAAAAATACCACTGGTTATAAAAGCTGTACCTATTTCTTTTGCAAATTTTTCCGCAATTATACCGCTGATATTAAGCCCCATGATTTCTGCATTCGTACTAGGTACAATCACAACATCAACACCGCAGCAGAGAATTTCCTCTTTTTTCACTTCCAGCACTGTTCCGTTTGCATCTGCGCTGCAGCTGCCGCTGACCACAAAAAAGAGGTTTATACCGCTGTGGTTAAACTCTATCGGTTTATTTCCTTTCTGATGCAGTACACTGTCTATATGACAGTATTTTTTTATATCAAAGCCCATTTTGTCCTCATTTTCCCCATAAAAGTAAAAAGCCTGTATAAAATTAAGTATATAACAATGAGTTAAAAATATCAATAATTTGCTATACTTTTTGTTAATTTGTTAAGTGTATCAATACTATTTTTGTGCAAGTTTCAGAATATTATATTTGATAATAAATCCGGGCTGTGATAAAATTTACCGGAGGGGGTATTTTATGAACTATGTATATATAGTGCAGTGCAGCGACGGGACCCTGTACACAGGCTGGACTACCGATGTGGAAAAGCGCATACAGACCCACAATGAGAGAAAAGGTGCAAAATACACCAAAAACCGCACACCCGTAACACTTTTTTACTGTGAGGAATGTGCCGACAAAAGCCGGGCTCTGAAAAGAGAAGCGGAAATAAAGAAAATGACCAGGCAGCAGAAACTGGCCCTGAAAAACAGATAAACCGGTAACCCCGTATGATGGTTACCGGTTTTGTTTATTTTGTCAGAGTATTATGCATATCAGACCCTCGCAGCCTTCATTTACCACTTTTTCAATGGTTTCCACAAGTTTGGTACGTGCTTCCGGAGGAATGTTCAGCAGTTTTGCGTTTAGTCCCTGGTTTACCAGTTCCTGCATTGAATTGCCGAAAAGATTGGACTGCCATATTCCCAGAGGGTTGTTTTCAAAATTTTTCATCATTGAAGCCACCATGTCTTCACCGCTGACCTCATTGCCTATTATAGGTGAAACCGTTGTGGAAATATCCGCTTTCAGAATATGCAGGCTGGGGGCAGAAGCGGTAAGTTTTATACCGTAACGTGAGCCCTGCTTCACCATTTCCGGTTCTTCAAGACGCAGTCTGTCTGCAGAAGGCATAACAATGCCATAGCCAGTAGCCTCCACCTGCGCCAGCGCAGGGGCCAGCTTATCATATTCGGTTTTGGCGTATGTAAGCGAGCTCATCAGCTGCATAAGTGCCCAGTCATCCTTTACATCTGTGCCGGTAATGGACTTGAGGGTGTCATAATACAGGTCCTTGTCTATTGTTGTTTTCAGCACGGCACAGCCGGTGCCGTAGTCAACAGCTGAACAGTCAACCGATGTGATATACCGGGACTCCAGCAGTTTTTCCGCTGCCCGGTCTATGCCGCTTATCCTGTCTATATTTTCAAAATTATCTTTTAT
>JAFQAF010000351.1 GCA_017400025.1 Oscillospiraceae bacterium | reverse complement strand
TAAGTTTATGACCACAATAATTTAAGCTGTACTTTTCAGCACAGCTTAAAAATAATGTAAATATTATTATGCGTCTGTAGCTTCCTGGCCCTGCTGAACTTCAATTTCTTCCACAGGTTTGTAGTCACCGGCTACGTCAACCAGTTCACCGTTCATTGCAAATGTGCCGAAGTAGTCCAGGTCTACCATTGCCACATAGCTCTTGCCGATGTTGATTTCAATATCTGTTTCTGTGCCGTCCAGGGAAACTATTCTCAGCGGTTCGTGGCCGTCGCCTTTCAGCCAGCGCACTTTTTCCACCTTGCCGCCGTTGAAGTAGTAGCCTACGCCACCCCATGCCAGGTCTACCTTGGAGAGAACGCCGTCCGGATATCTGTCAATCTGTGTCCAGAGAATAAACACGTTGTCAAATTCCACCGGTTTGCTTTCGTTACTTGCATCAATCAGAGGCTTGGAGAAATTGGACCACAGGTTGATATGTTCCTTTGTATATTTGCCTGTTTCAGCGTTGTAGCTCATTGTTGAAGCATAGCTGGAAGAGAAATGCCAGTCAATCTTTGAAACGTCCACACCGTCCAGCACTCTGGCAGGTTCATCATATTTCACCCATTTGAACAGGTGGTTTACAGGTTCTTCGTAAGCGTCAATATTGTATTTGCCGCCGTTGATGGCTTCTGTGATAAGTTCACCGGATGTGAATTCTGTATGTTCCTTAACCTTGCCTGCTGCCAGGTTATAGTCTCTGTATGCAATGCCAAACATCGGGATAAGGTCTTTTTCTGCATACTGGTATGTTTCCAGCATAGCTTTGGCGTATGTGGAAGCACCGTCATGCACATACAGGCAGGAGTATGGCAGCATCATCTGCACAAACTGGTCGCGTGCGCTTCTGATAGGGCCTACCGCGCCCATCTTCTGCCAGTCACGGAAAATTGCCATATATCTTGTGATACCGCCCTCTGTTTCCATTTCAAACAGAACGTCTGCATTGGACAGACCGTGCTGTGGCCATGCGGACTGGGAAGAATCGCCGGACATGATATTGTTTACCATAACTGCAACAGGTCTGTTGCCGTATGGGTAGTCCACTGCCTGCTCTTCACCTGTGAGAGGGTTCTGGTAGTATACTTTTGGTGTAGGTGTTGGCTCCGGCTCTGTCTGGCTGCCGGAGGTGCAGCCTGTCAGTACAGACATAACTGTCAGCGCTGCAAGCACAACTGATAATAATCTTTTCATCTTGCTTTCTCCATTTTCTCAGTTTTTCTTTTTTCATATACCTTAAACTGCGTATGCACCCGGGCAAACGCATATACATTAATTATATAATCTTTTGCTGATTAATTCAACCATATCTGTCAATTTTTCCAAATTGTAATTTTTATATTAATTTACAATAATTTCACTTTATTTTTTTCAGCATCTGTGGTAGAATAATGCGTACTGTCAAAATAAGTAAATAAACAAGAGGTTTTTATGAATAAATTGTTCAGAGATTATTTCTGGGTATTCTTTGTATCCATGCTGCCGCTGATAGAACTGCGTGGCGCTGTGCCTATAGGCGTGGGTATGGGTCTGCCCTTCATCACAACATATCTTGTTGCCGCATTCGGCAATATGATTCCTGTTCCTTTTATACTGTGGCTGGTTAAACCGGTGCTGCAGTTTATGGCAAAATTTAAAATTTTCAACAAAATCGTGACTTATGTTATGGAAAAAGGCCACAATGCCGGTGCAAAATTCGGCAATGCAAAATACTGGGCACTGTACACATTCGTGGCTATCCCGCTGCCCGGCACCGGCGCATGGACCGGCTCCCTGGCTGCTGCACTGCTGGACCTTGACAAAGGCATAAGCCTGCTTGCCGTACTGGGCGGTGTGCTCACAGCAGGTATAATCATGGGTGTGGTATCCTATGGTCTGCTGGGTGCAATAGGTCTGGTATTTTAATCGGAACGTATCATTTCCCACAGGGATTTCATCAGAATAACTGCAGAGGCAGGCTGTTATATACAGCCTGCCTTTTTGTGTACGCGGTGCTGCAGAACAGACACATTTCATATACTGCCGTGATTACAAGCCCTGTTTTTTCTCATACTTTATTCTATAGAGAGGTATTGTGATGATAAACACGCCAAAGCCCTCATTTTCCATCAATTTTTTGATTTCCCGCGCGTCCTCTACCGAAATTTCTGAAATGTTTTTTCCGTTCACGCCGCGAAGCTCAATGTAACGCATTCCGATTTCT
>JAFQAF010000350.1 GCA_017400025.1 Oscillospiraceae bacterium | reverse complement strand
TGCTGCTGAATTCTGAAAAAGAAGAGCTGTATGAGGTTATCGAATCAGCCTATGCCATCGATATTGCCATTGCGCTGGAAGAATTCAGTGAAGAAGAACTGATGGCATTCTACAAACAAACAGACAATGAGCATATGGCCCGGATTCTGGAACAGATGGATGAAGACCTGCAGCAGACCTTTGTGGACCTGCTGGACTATCCGGACATTCTGGCAATGTTCAAATTTATGTCAAACGACGATATTGCAGACATTATAGGTGAAATGCCTGTGAACCGCCGCAAGACTATAATGCGTATGCTGAAAAGCAAGGACAGTGTGGATATAGCCAGCCTGTTGCTGTATGAAGATGACACAGCCGGCGGTATCATGACAACAGAGTACATCGCCCTGTCCGGCAAGCTGACAATCGAGCGTGCACTGAACAAAATCAAGGAAATAGGCCCTAAAACAGAGGTTATTGACACAATTTTTGTTCTTAACGGCAAAAAAGAGCTGATAGGTGTAGCTGACCTGCGAGATATCCTTGTGGCCGAAAACAACGAACTGCTGGAAAGCATAATGGATGACAACGTTATCAGCGTTACACCGGATATGGACCAGGAAGAAGTATCCCACATTGCATCCAAATATGACCTTACAGCCGTACCGGTTGTAAACAGAAAAGGCGCCCTGCTGGGTATCATCACCGTTGACGATATCATCGACGTTCTGTTTGAAGAACAGACCGAAGATATTCTGAAAATGGGTGGTGCCAGTGCCGAAGAAAGCATTGATTCCACTGTGGGCGAAAGCGTAAAATTCCGCCTGCCGTGGCTGCTGGTAAATCTTGTTACAGCCTTTATGGCATCCTTTACTCTTTCACTTTTTGAAGACACAATTTCACAGGTTGTGGCGCTGTCTGCAACTATGACAATCATCGCAAACATGGGCGGCAACGCCGGTAACCAGACAATGGCCATTGTGCTGCGCAGCATTACCCTGGGCGAAATCAGCCTGAAGGACGACTGGCAGCGTGTGCTGAAACCTATAGTCACCGGCGTGATAAACGGTGCAATCATAGGTTCTGTGGCAGGTGCAATAGTGGCACTGCGCTACGGCAATATTTATCTGGGCGTTATCACTGTGCTGGCTATGATAATAAACAATATTGTGGCCGGTTTCTTCGGTTTCTTTGTGCCTCTGGTGCTGAAGGCCTTCAATGTAGACCCTGCCCTGGCAAGCTCAATTTTCCTGACAGCCGCCACAGACGTGCTGGGCTTCTTTGCATTTTTAAGTCTTGCAAAGATTTTTATGCCATTGCTGGTCTGATATTCCGGATTATAAAAAGTATATATAAAAAGACAAGGTGTTTTTCACCTTGTCTTTTTTTGCATCAGTCAATATTTTTTGTTGCTATAATCTGTGTGCCACACACGTTGTCTATAATAACATCGCCTATTTTCACCGGTGCCGCAACAGATGCGGAGTGTATCAGTTTCATTATGCTGAAAATTTCCGCCTTTGGAACAGGCTGCCTGGTTTTTACGCTTACCATACAGTCTTCACGGTTGTTTACCCTTACAACCGATGTGATGGTACGCACCGGGTTTGTACATTCATCTATGGCGTATTTTTCACCCCTTGGGCAGGCGTGACCGGTTACGGAAAGTGCGTCACCGCTGCCGGTGACTGTAAGGGCACAGCCGCGGGGACAAATAATACAGGTAATATTTCTGTTCATACTGCACCTCCCTATACAATATCTTCAAGTTTTACTGTTATCCGGCCGCTGACAGCTGCCAGTTTTTCTTTTTTCAGCACTATTTTTTCCATTTCGCCCGGAACAGCTTTCAGCTTAACGGCTGTTGCCATCACAGTATCACCGCAGTTCACTGTAAAGCGAACCTTTCCGTGAGGATTTGCCACACGCATAAACAGTGATATATCCTCCTGCGGCCGGGAATGGATATGCTGGGGCAGCACATAGCGCACATCCCCCGCAGGTTTTACTGCAATATAATCTGATTTTATACTGCCGTTTTTCACATATTCTGCTGCTCCCCTGCCGGCGCGTTCCGCTTCATCAGACACATAGTCCACAAGGTCGTGAACGTGAAGCACATTGCCACAGGCAAATATTCCCTCGGCCTCTGTAGAGCAGTTTTCGTCAACCAGTGCACCATTGGTCACCCTGTCCAGGGCTATTCCTGCACCGGCTGTAAGTTCGTTTTCAGGTATAAGTCCCACAGACAGCAGCAATGTATCACATTCAATAAAGCGCTTTGTGCTTTCTATCGGTTTTCTGTTTTCATCCACCTGTGCAATTGTTACCCCTTCCACACGTTTTTTGCCGTGAATCTGTGCAACTGTGGTGCTGAGGTAAAGAGGTATATCATAGTCCTCAAGGCACTGGACAATATTTCTGGTAAGGCCGCCGGAGTAAGGCATTATTTCGCATACAGCCTCTACCTTTGCCCCTTCAAGGGACATGCGGCGTGCCATAATAAGGCCTATATCGCCGGAGCCAAGGATAACCACCTTTCTGCCCACCATATAGCCTTCACAGTTTATCAGTTTCTGTGCTGTGCCTGCACTGTAAACACCTGCAGGTCTTGTTCCGGGTATGTTAAGTGCACCACGGCTTCTTTCACGGCAGCCCAT
>JAFQAF010000031.1 GCA_017400025.1 Oscillospiraceae bacterium | reverse complement strand
GTGATAAAGCTGCCAGCACCGTTCATAACGAATGGTTCGCCTTCGAAACCAGCGTGGTTAGCAACCATCATACCGAATACGATGAACAGACCAAGTGCAACAACTTTGGAAATACCCAGCAGGTTCTGTACTTTAGAGAACAGGTCAACGCCGGATACAGCGATGATGCAGAACAGAGCCATAAATGCTACGCCCAGGATTTTCTGCATTGGAGCAAGAGCTGGGAACAGCTGTGCTGTGTACTGTGCAAGAGACATACCGAATACTGAGAAGGACAGACAACCAACAACTGTGTTGAGAGCCATAGCACCTGTCAGCATTGGAGTAAGAATAAGAGCACCCTGAGAGTACATACCACCGGAAAGGTTAAACATAGAGGATGTAACGATCATACGTGTCTGCTGAGACATTTTGAAGATCATAGCAACCAGGAATGCCAGACAAACGGAACGACCTGTAAGACCGATACCTACGCCAACCATAGAGAAGATACCAGCGCCGATACAGCCGCCCATACCCATGAACACAAGGTCCATAAGTGACATTTTCTTTTCGTTCATAATTTTTCTCCTTAAAAAATAAATGAAATTTTTTGAAATCCTGTTTTTAACCATATAAAGTCCGCCGTCACACTGTGATTTTATATGGTTTGGACGTCAAACTATTTGCTTGTATATTACCACATATTATGATATACTGTCAATAAAATATGAACATTTTATTAATACAATGCAAAGATTTTACAATAAAGAGGAACTGATGGAAGACAGAAAACAGCTGCGAACAGAACTGCTGAAAGCAGTAAACAATGACCCGGCCAGGGACCTGATGTATGAAGTGGCCCAGGTATATGCAAAATATATGGAAACACACCACATTCTTCTTTCTGACGAAGGACTGACCAGTGTGGAAGCGCACACACTGAAGCACATCTGCCAGAATCCGGGCGTGACAATGAGCGATATGGTAAAATACTGGGGCAAGACCAAAGGCACTATATCAGCACAGGTTTCCGCCCTGGAGGAAAAAGGCCTGATAAGAAAGGAAAAATGCAGGATAAACGCAAAGAAAACACATATCTTCCCCACAGAAAAAGGCCTGCAGATGAACGACTGTCACACAGAATTTGATATAGATGAAATCATACGTTTCCGCAGTCTGTGGGAAGAAAAATATACTATGGAAGAATTTGATAAATTCTGGGAAATGCTGGCATTTTACAAAGATTTTCTTGAACAGCGCATAAAACAGCAGTAATTTTCACAATTTTATTAACAGTATATGTTAATTTATAATTACAACATTCTCTACAATTTATAAAAGGTGAACATTATGAAAAATATAAAAGCATATATCCAGGGTTTCAAAGACCAGTTTGCAGTGTCCGGCATTGTGACATTTGCCCTTGGGCTGCTACTGATTATCTATCCGTCCTTTACCGGCCGTGCACTGTGCTATGCAATTGCGGCAGTGCTGCTGATAAAGGGTATCTCCGGTCTTATAGGCCAGTACCGTGCAGCCGGCGGCAACTTTATTCCGTTTGCAATGATGGGCAACTTTACCACCTGCTTTATGGGGCTGTTTGTGGCACTGCGCTATGACCTGATTATCTCCATTATTCCCTTTATATGCGGGCTGTTCCTGCTGGTCAGCGGCATTTCATCACTGCAGAAGGCTTTCAGCCTGAAAAGGATGAACTATGCCGGCTGGAACCACGGCCTGGTTTTCACAGTGATAAAGGTGATACTGGCCGCAGTTATCGTGATAAATCCTTTCGGCACTGCAATGGCGCTGACACGCTTTATCGGTGCCTGCCTGGTATATTAAGGCGCCAGCGGTCTGGTGACTGTGTTTGAAACCATAAAGGCACAGACAGCCTATGACAGGGCCCAGGAAGAACTGCGTTCCATGAATCTGACAAAGGACGAAACACCGGATGAATACATCCCGGTGGTGGAGGCAGAATTTGTGGAAGTGGTAAAGGAAGTAAAGGAAGACAGGGAATAATAACCCCGGAAAGCTTCCCCGGGTAAATAAAGCAAAAACAAGGCACGGCATAACGCCGTGCCTTTTGCATTGTCTTTTTGCTGAACAAAGAAATTATTCTTCGCCGTAAACGTAAGGTATATCCTTTTCCTTGCCAAGAGTAACCATAACCTCTCTGTAGGTGATTTTGCTTTTACGGCTTTCTGTTTCCGGGCCATCTGCCAGGAAGCCCAGCGCATAGGCTGCCGCTGCCCCACTGCCTTTGTACAGAACGGATTCATCAATATCAAACATATGGTTGTGGTGGGCAGCCCCTGTGCCCTTTTCTTCGTCGGCAATGCCCAGGAAAGTGTACACGCCCGGCCACATGCGCTGATAGTGGGAGAAGCTGTCCCCGCCCATCCACGGTTCAGTTGCCACCACGTTTTCTGCACCCACCTGGTCTGCAATCAGCTGTCTTGCAAACTGTGCGCAGGCCGGGTCGTTCACTGTGGCAAGACCGGGGATTGTGTACAGATTGTAGGTTGGTTTGCAGTGGTAAGCCCGGCAGGTGTTTTCAATCAGTGTTTTCAGTTCGTTGTAGAACACCATACCTGCCCCTTCACGGTCAAAGGTTCTCATTGTGCCGCCGAAGCGCGCAGTCTGCGGTATAACATTGATGGCGTTGCCGGAATTGAATGCACCCACAGAATATGTGAGGGTTTTGTAAGGGTCAATTTTCTGCAGACGTATTGACAGCAGGCCGTTGTAGATTGCCACAAAGGCATCTATAGGGTTTACAGATGCATCCGGTCTGGAGCCGTGGCCGCCCTGGCCCTCCAGTGTAACGTCAAACAGCATTGCACAGGCCAGCATATCTTTATCATTGAGCCCGAACTTACCGCTTTCCAGTGTGGCCGCCAGATGGATTGTAAAGCAGGAATCCACCTTTATGCCGTGGGTTTCGATGTATGCGATAATCTGGCGCATATTGTCTGTGGCTTCCTCGCCGCGTTCAAAGCAGAGGTAAACTGTGCCCTCGATACTGGCTTTCTTTTCCAGCAGGATTTTTGCAGTGCCAAGCAGCATTGCTGTGTGGCCATCGTGGCCGCAGGCGTGCATCACACCGTCAGTTTTGCTTTTGCAGGTTCTTCTGTGTTTCAGGTTTTCATCGGTTTCCTGCACCGGCAGGGCATCAATGTCAGCGCGCAGCAGCACTGCACGGCCGTTGTCCCTTTCGCCTTTCACAATACCCAGAATGCCGCCGTTGGGTATATCAATATAGTCAATGCCCATGGCTGCAAGTTCCCGGCAGATGCGGGCCACAGTGTTTTCTTCCCTGCCGGAAAGCTCCGGGTTTTCGTGGAAATATCTGCGCAGATTTATAATATAATCTTCATATTTCTTTGCTGTGTCAATAATTTTCATATGCTCCACCTCTGTATAATCTTTCCTTTAATTTAACACATGGAAAATACTATTTCAATACCGGGAATACATAATCCGCCGCCGGCCGGGCACAATAGCTGCGGAGGTATTATTATGGAAAAAGGATTACTTTATTATATGAACGGCAATCTTCAGATGGGCAAAACCGCCACAAAGCATCTGATAGAAATAAGCAATGACGAAAAAATGCGTGCTTCCCTGCTGGATGACCTGCACGCCTACGAAAAGTTTGAAAATGCTGTACGGAACAGGATGGGCGGTGATGACGTGATAAAACCCCTGAGCAATATGGCAGTCCGCAACACGGAAATGGCCATTGATATGAAGACTTTTGTAAATGACAGCCGGGACAAAATGGCGGATATGCTGGCAAAAGGCTATGAAAAAGGCATACGTTCAATCCACTCAAACCTGCAGAAGCTGACAGAAGAACCGGAAGACGTGAAAGAACTGGCCACCGGGTATCTTAATTTTATGAAGCAGACCCACGCCAAATACAAAGGCTTTGAATAAGCGGTACAGTTGACACAAAAAATAAAAGTGGTATACTAAATAAGTAAATATATACTTATTTTGTATATCAAAGGAGTTTAAGTTATGTCTGAATGTACTCATGATTGTTCAACATGTACTGCAAACTGCGGCAGCCGTGAAGGTGGCTCCACTGTTCCGGGCAAAGAACTGCCACACGCAATGAGCAGAATCAAAAAAGTTATCGGCGTTGTTTCCGGCAAGGGCGGCGTAGGTAAAAGTCTTGTTACAAGTATGATGGCTGTTTCCGCACAGCGTCTTGGTTATAATGCTGCTGTACTGGATGCGGATATCACAGGCCCATCCATCGGCCAGACTTTCGGTGTTCACCGGAAAGCTATGGGCAACGAACTGGGCATCCTGCCTGTTATCAGCAAAACAGGTATCAAACTGATGAGCGTAAACTTTATGCTTGCTGACGAAACAGACCCTGTTGTATGGAGAGGTTCCCTTATCGCCAATGCTGTAAAACAGTTCTGGACTGATGTTATCTGGGATGACGTGGACTTTATGTTCATCGATATGCCTCCGGGAACAGGTGACGTTCCTCTTACAGTTTTCCAGTCTCTGCCTGTAGACGGCATCATCATCGTTGCTTCACCACAGGAACTGGTAGGCATGATTGTGGAAAAAGCTGTTAAGATGGCTAACCTGATGGAAATCCCTGTACTTGGCCTTGTAGAAAATATGAGCTATGTACAGTGTCCTGACTGCGGCAAGAAGATG
Organism: Oscillospiraceae bacterium; assembly: GCA_017400025.1. The sequence continues at coordinate 546 of JAFQAF010000031.1, read as the reverse complement.
TATATCTTCGGCGAAGGCAAAGTGGATGCTACAGCAGAAAAATACAATCTGCCTGTTCTGGCTAAACTGCCTATCGACCCTAAACTGGCAAAAAACTGTGATATGGGCGTTATCGAACTGTTCGAAGGCGACTATATGGACGGTGCAATGGCTGCAGTGGAAAAACTGCTGGACAAATAATTCAAACAGAAAAGGATGCTGAAAAGCATCCTTTTTATTTTCATTATATATTGATTTTATTTAATATCCGATACAGTGCCTTTCAGCACTGTTTCCGCCAAGGTTCACTCACCTGCCGGAAATTTAATGCATACAGGCAGCAAATCATAAAAAGCCGGGCGTGATGCCCGGCTTTTCTGTTTTGTGTGATATTCAGTCTACCGCTGTACCGGTACAAAGCGTTATGCTTCTTCTGTTTCAAACTCCAGTGTTTCATAGTACGGTGAGCCGGCCACATAAGGTGCGTCGCTGTCGTACACTGTATGGGTGATAAGGTATTCCAGCCATTCCTTATAGCCTGTAGGGGTGAGATGTATACCGTCATAG
>JAFQAF010000349.1 GCA_017400025.1 Oscillospiraceae bacterium | reverse complement strand
TGTCTGTAGCCACATATACAACGTCTATGTCTTTGCACAGCTGTGCTGCCTTCACTGTCCAGTAAACCAGAGGTTTACCGTTTATAATTTTAATGTTTTTCAGAGGAATAGATTTACTTCCGCCTCTTACCGGAATAAAAGCTACGTTCATAGTAAACCTCGTTTAACCTATTTATACTTGTACATTATTTTTCATTTTGCTGTAAAGTTCAGATGCTTTGTTTCTTATAAGTGAAAGTTCTTCGTCGGTGAATCCGTTTTCAGCAAAAAACTTTCGCCGAAACCATCAGGCTTTTTTCGGTGCAGGTAATATGCATTTATGTATGGTAAATTATGATAGACTGCCATGGCCATACGATGGGCGCCGTTCTGGAGAAACAGGTCATTATCCACATATATGCAGGAATTTTTATCATATCCGTTTTTCTCCCAGGATACAATAAGCTTTCTGAAATTTTCGATTGCAATTTCTGAACTGTCCGCACTGGAACGTGCCTGCTGCATTTTGGAGTACAGACGGAAGCCGTAATCATTTAAACCATAATAGTTTTCTATGGCAAGATATTTTATTATTATATCCCATCTTAAAACATCTTCTCCGTCACAGTTAGCCAGAAAAATATCTGCAACTGCAAGGGACTGTTTTTCCGGTGGAGGATTTATAGTAAAATATATTTTGTCTTTTATCTTTTTCAGTAATCCTGCCATATTTACTCCTGCACTTTATTTAAACTCTGCCGTAGATATCCTCATAACGGATTATATCGTCTTCGCCGAAATAATCACCTATCTGAACTTCAGTGAGAATAAGGCGTTTTTCACTGTGTGTATTTGTCAGGCGGTGTTTGCAGCCTTTAGGGATAAACAGGCTGCTGCCGCATCTTACGTGAATCTGTGACTCACCAATCTGCACAATACCTTCACCGTGTGCCACCACCCAGTATTCTTCCCTGCGGTTGTGGGACTGCAGGCTGAGTGAAGCTCCCGGCAGAACGCTGATAACCTTTGACTGGAAATAGTCATTCATTACAGTGGTTTTGTAAAAGCCCCATGGACGTGAGAAAATTTCATAGTCCTGCAGGTTTTCATCCAACTGGCTGAAATCGTATGTAAAATCAACGTATTTGTCTGTCAGCAGCAGAGTATGGAGCTGTTTTTTTGTAATAACATTTACTGCATTCCCGTTTTCATCAAGGATAGGAAGAAAATCTATTCTGCCGTCTTTGAAAATTTCTATAGCACGGGAAAAACTGTCAGACACAAGGAGTGTCTGGCAGTTTTTTGTGTATGCAGTATCTATTGATGTATCAGTGCCCTCGCCTCTGATAATGGCACGGCGCAGGTCGCCGTCTGTGAGAGTGCCGCAGAAAACGTAATTATCGTCCTCCTTGTCACACACCATAAGAAAACCTTTTTTGTTAAGGTCTATCATTTTCAGTGCATCCAGCTTTGCAGTGCCGCGGGCAACAATAAATTTTTCAAGATATGCGTTCATAATCAATTATCTTTTTCTGTATTTCAGTTTGTCTCTCTGTACCTGTTCGATTGGCAGGATTTCCACAGATTTGTTTGTCAGTGCTGCGTGTGT
>JAFQAF010000348.1 GCA_017400025.1 Oscillospiraceae bacterium | reverse complement strand
GGTCCAGCGCCATAATATATTTCTTTTCCATAGCTGCTCCTTAAAATATTCATTATTAATAATTTTATCATATTGCGGCTGTGTTTTATATATACGGAAAATAAAAACTTTGGGCATAAATATGTGCATAAATGCAAAAATAGGTGGGATTTTTTATTAAATGCCGCCGGGGGGTATGCAAAATATAAGCGGCAGGTATTCCGTTCTGCCGGCCGGCATCAGTCCTCTTTATACTTCTGCCGGGCGGTGTAGATTGCCAGGTTGCGCTGGAGGGTAGCAAGGCCGCGCCAGCCGTAGGGGCGGGATTTGTACACCCGGGGCAGGGTTGCAGGGTCTATGGTGTTCTGTATGTCTTCCGTGAAAAGGTTTTCACTTTCACTGATATTTCTGTTCATGGGGCAGACCGTCTGGCAGATGTCACAGCCGAAAACTGTGCGGGCCTTTGAGAGAATATGTGTTTCTTCCTCTGTGAGAGTGCCCTTTTTCTGGCTGATATGGCTGGCGCATTTTTCTGTGCAGACGCCCTCTGCGATTGCGCCGCCGGGGCAGGCTTTCCGGCAGAGGCCGCAGTCCAGACAGCCGGGGTTTTCAAAGCAGGTGGTGGGCAGTGGCAGGGTGGTGAGGATTTCGCCTATAAACACCCAGCTGCCGCTGTGGGGGGTGATAAGCAAGCTGTTGCGCCCCTTTACACCCAGGCCCGCCTTTACGGCCATATCCACCTCGTCCACCGGGGAAGAGTCCACAAAGGGGACAAAGCTGTGGCCGGGATATTTCCGCCGCCGGGCCTCACATATGGATTTAAGTTGCATCATAACAACTGTGTGATAATCCCGGACGCTGCAGTATGCACTGATGTTTCCGCCAAAAGCACTTTTGTTGTAGTATGGAAAAACCATGGCCACCGCCCGTGTACAGTTGTGCGGGATACGCCGCCGGCTGCGGACAGGCAGTATGTTTAAATGTTGAAAACTTACAAAGCCAAAATGGCTTATTTTATGGCTTTTAAGGATATTTTCCACCTTTTTCCACCTCTTTTTGCTGCAATTTATGACTATATTTTACACTATATATTGTATTTTTTCCACCTTTTATCAGCCAAATGTTGGAAATCAAGAGAATATTTTGCTTTTTATGGTACTTTTTAATCCACTTTTCCACATCTTCAACAGACTTTTCAACATTCACGGTGGAAAACTGTGTTGAAAGGGTTGAAAAACAGGTGTAATGTTGAAAACTGTGTTGAAATAGTTGAAAACTGTGGAAAAATACTGAATGTAATACAGAAAACAAACTTTCAACCCTGCTGAATGTGAAAAGTGCCGTTTTTCCTTTATATCAGTGGAAAACCTCTGCAGCAAAGTTTTCAACACTGTGTTGAAAACTGTGTTGAATCTTTTACAAAGTGTATACCGGCAGGGAAAAAAGTATTAAAGTGTGAAATATATGATTATAAGTATTTGTAAAATTTTCTCATTTCAACATTTAAAATGTTTAACAAAAAGTGAAAAAATTCTCTTGTATCTGCAGGGCGTAAGGAGTAAAATATACTTATAAAAGCTTGTGTAGCTCAGCTGGCAGAGCCGCTCCCTCGTAAAGAGCAGGTCGTGCGTTCGAACCGCATCACAAGCTCCACAAACAGCCACCGGCCCGGCCGGTGGTTTTTCTGTATATAAAAACACCTGCTGTAAATTACAGCAGGTGTCTGTTTTTCAGCGGAGGGTATCCTGATATTCCTTGCCCAGATCCATAATGTATTTAAAGAATTTGATGGCGTAGCTGCGGAATTCTTCCTCTGTGCTGTCTGCCACCTTCTGCAGGATGGCTTCTTCACGTTTTCTGTCCAGTGTAGGCAGGCCGTGGGCTTTTTTGTACCGTGCCACCTGTGCGGACAGCTCCATTCTTTTTACAAAAAGGGCCAGCATTTCGTCATTGATTGCTGATATGTCTTTTCTGATTTCTTCAAGGTTAAGGTTTTCCATTTTATGCTTCCTCCCAGTATTCTTCAAGGGTTAAATTGTTTTCCATAATGTAACGGGCCACATCCTCGCCCACATAGCGGTAGTGCCACGGCTCGTATACTATGCCGGTGACGCTTTCCTTGCCTTTGGGGTAGCGGAGGATAAAGCCGTAGTCTGCGCAGTTTTCATACAGCCAGGTGAAATGGGCAGATTCTTCAAAATACTGCTCCAGCTCCCCGGTGTAGCCCTGGTTCACCACGTCTATAACGATGCCAAGGTTGTGTTCGCTGGTGCCCGGCGGTGCCACCCATTTGGCGGCTTCTGCCTCTGCGGCGGCCTGGTTGTAGCCGGCGTTGAGGTATTGGTTGACTTTGTTTGTGTAGAGCATTTTCTGATAGC
>JAFQAF010000347.1 GCA_017400025.1 Oscillospiraceae bacterium | reverse complement strand
TATCAGAGCCTTTTTCAACCATTACAATTTCATCTTCATACTCATACGATGCTCTGTATGAGGTCTTTTCTGAAAGGTCACCCGAAACAGTCTGTTCATCGTTTACAGATTTTTCCTGCCTTACATATACATTTTCCTCCCCTGCTTCCAGTGTTATCATCACTTTAAGCTCTCCTGCACCATGCACGGAGGACAGAACTGATTCCAGTTTTTGTTCCAGCAATGCTACATACCGGCCATCATCAGACTCTGGTGTCGCCTTTTCTTCTGCAGGTGAAGTTATATCACTCAGAAAGATAAGAATGATTCCGATTATTCCGGTAACTATAAAGAAATTACCTTTATATTTTTCCCGTAGGCTCTTTAACAGTTGTTTATCCTGAAAATTTATCATTGTGTTCCTCTATCTCTATTCTGTCAGCAGAAATAATTTCCTTCAGAGCCTCTGCAGTTTCCTGTGCCGCGCCCAGGTCCGGCTGAAAGATTACTATCTTATCTATGCTGACTTTATCCTTTTCTTTATTTATATGCACTTGTATGCTTTCATAGGATATATTTTTTTCTTTCAGTATATTTTCTGCATCCTGTTTAATTACTTCTGCTGCATTTTCAATTATGTACTCATCCCGCAATTCCGCTTTTATATTTAAATCTTCCACCGCAACATCTATATCCTTAAAGGCAAAATCCCGTTTAATCAAAGAAGATATCATATACAGTACGGCAACAAATCTGATAACTTTTGCAGTATGTTTTACATTTACAAAATTCAGGAATGTACCGGAAATAAAAGCTGAAAAACATAAAGTACCAATTAACCTGTAAAAATCATCCATTTGTAAGACCTATCATTATTGTTGATGAAAGCACAAAAAGCACTATAAACAGTATCACAACAGACAGCAGGAGCTCTGTTATATCTATAAAACTTTTGATACATCCCGAAAGTATAGCTGTATCAAACATATCCGAAACCATATAAAGCAGGTTGAGACTGAACCAGTAAAGAAATATTGTCACCACAGACGGCAGAAATATTGAAACTATTGTTACTGTACCAGCTGCACCTGCAAACCCTTTTATTGATTCCATTCCGGCGTATACACTGCCCACTGCATCCTGCAGCGCACTGCCTACCACCGGAATGGCACTGCCGGCCAGCAGCTTCCCTGCTTTTACAGCCAGGTTATCGTTACCCCGAGTTACAGTGGTTTGCAGTGTGATAAAAAAACATATAACCGAAACAATAGTCCTCATAATCCACTTGACGGATTTTATATAGAATTCACAGACACTTTTCAATCTTATATGCATGGAAACAGAATTTGCAATTATAAGTGCATAGTATGCTTTCAGCGATGGTAAAACTGCTGAAATACAAAAATTGGCTGTGAAAATCAATCCTGAAAGAAACATCCCACTGTAAACCGCTGATGTAAGAATTTCACCGCTGGCCGTTGCTATTGCAGCATACAGCGGTATAAATGCACTCATAAAATCTTTTACCGCTGTAAGATTTTCCGAAATCATAAGGCTCATTTTTTCAAATGGCTGAAGCAGTGTTACAAACATCATAAAAGTACATAAAACATCAGCTGCTTCTGTAACGTTGTTGCTTTTCTCTGTGCTGAATGTGCCTGCAATGCTGCATATAAACACTATTCCCAGAAGTTTTAAGGTCAGTATGTAGGGTTCTCTGATTTTCTCTTTTACC
>JAFQAF010000346.1 GCA_017400025.1 Oscillospiraceae bacterium | reverse complement strand
GTGCTTTTTTGTTATCCAGAATTTTAGCGATAGCTGTGGATAGTTCTAAACCTTTCATATTTCCTCCTTGCAGTTTATTTGCCCGTCCGCTAATACGGGCAGTTCCTGCCTTGTGCGGAAGGCTGTCTCTCTCTTTTCCGGGCTTTTCCGTCCCGGTTTCACAGTCTGTCCTTCCGCCGTGTATTCACACCGGTGCAGAAGGCCCGTTTTATGCAGGATATTCTTTTATTTTAAAGCTTTTTCAGCCTAAAATCAATATATTTGTATTATTCGGCAGGTGTTTCCTCTGCAGGGCCTGTGCCTGCCAGGATGTCACCTATGGTGCGCAGGCTTGTAGCCACCACACCCCAGTCCCTTGTCACTTCACCGGCCGGTGTTGTGCCCGGGATTTTCAGCTCGTTTGCACTAACAGGGTCCTGGTACGGTCTGAAATAAGTGTTCAGCAGTTCTGCCCATTCTTCCTTGTTTGCCACCAGAATGTTTGTTTCGTAGCTGTTGCCGTCATAGATAACGTTATAGCCGTGTACTTCCGGTTTGATAAGTGTCATGTTGCTGTATTCCACAGAGAAACCGAACTGTGCCAGGGATGCGATTCTGCCCAGGTCCAGGTCTGTTGTGATGTACTGTGTGAATCTTGGCAGCACCTTGATAAAGTCAGACACATTCAGGTTTTCCATGAAGTTCTTTACCAGTGAAGCATAGAAATAGTTCTGCACTTCCAGGCGGGCAGAGTCGCCGCCAGGGTAGTTTCTGTTTCTTACAATGGCTTCTACATATTCACCGTTTACCTGATGCCAGCCCGGTTCTTCAATCAGTGTGTGCTTGTTGCCGGTAGTCTTGTCCACCATTATAACAGGGTAAGGCACATACATTTCAAAGCCCCAGTCAATCCAGTCCACCATTTTGATAAGGGCATCCATATCCAGTGTCACATAATGGTCCACAGACAGCCCCAGCTTGTCATTTACAGCCTTTACAAGGTTCATAATCTTGTTTTTCTCACTGCCGTGGCCGTATACACCGTTGATTTTCTTGCTGCCTGCTGTATTTACATCGTCACCGATATATGTATCTCTCGGCAGCTGCAGTGCGCTCACCTTGCCGCCTTCAACATCCAGTGTAACGTAAAGCATAACGTCAGTATTGCCAAAGTCGCGGCCTTCTGTATAGTCGATACCGCACACAAGAATGTTTACCACCTTGTCCTTCAGTTCTTCAGCTGTTCTTATATCCTTATCAATGGCTTCACCCTGGTTGAACATACTGTTCAGAAATGTGTTTCCGCAGAAAATCACCGCTGCCACAGCCAATGCTGCTGCCAGCAGTTTTCCGCCCAGTGAACCTTTTTTCTTTGTAGCTTTGCCTTCATTATGGTTTTTCGCCATTTTGTTTTCCTCCGTGATGGTTTAAGTTCACAAAATATTCCAGGGCTTCAACACTGTCCCGGTCTATTTCTCCCTTTTTCTCCCTCAGCCAGTTTATACTATCCTTCAGCGCCTGCTCCATAGCTGCTTCCAGGCATTTTTCCCACACCAGCTGCAGCAGTCCTTCCTTTTCAGGGTAGCTGCGCTCCTCACTCAGCATATCTGCCAGATAAATCACTTTTTCCAGGTCGCTCATGCCCCGTCTGCCACAGGTGTGGCTTTTGATGGCCATCAGCGTGTCGCTGTCCTCTATGCCCATTTCCCTCTTTGCATAGTCGGCAGCCGCAAACCCGTGCAGTACCGGCACCGGTTTGTCTTTTATTCTTTCAATTATATCACTTTGCATGGCTCGGTGCAACATTATATCTTCATCGGCCTGTTTCATAATATCGTGCAACAGTGCACACAGACCGGCTTTTTCCACGTCCACACCATACTTTTCTGCCATTTTTACCGCCAGTTTTTCCACGTTGAAGGTGTGCTGTGCCCTTTTTTCCCTCAGCATCAGTGGCACCAGCATTCTGGCAGTGCCTGTATTCCTGGTGTAATAGTCATCGGAATACAGCCCGTTTTCCTTTATCAGCCTTTCCACATCCTGGTCAACCCACTGTGAAAAGTCCTCCCCGGCGGCAATCATATTTCTCAGCTGTGTGGAAGATATCGGCACCACACGGCTTTTCAGCACCGTTGTGCCCGGTGAAAACACCCTGATTTTTTCCACAGCAGCAGCGATTTCATCCTCGTCATCATAGTCTCGGGCAAACACCAGAAAGCTGACATTTGCCGCCAGATACTGCCAGTTTTTCCAGGTGTGCATATTCACCGCACTGTCAGTACCTATCACAAACCATATATCCGCCCCGGGGTACTTTGCCTTCAGGTGGTCCACAGTGATGTAGCTGTAGCTTTTTTCAAAGCTTCTGCCCTCAAAATCAGATACTTCCACATCTGCACCCAGTTTTGAAAATGCAGTTTCCGCCAGATGCTTTCTCACCTCAAAAGGTGCTTTGCAGGAAGGCTTGTGGCCGGGACTGCCCAACGGCATAACTATCACTTTATCAAATTTTCTGTATTCCAGAGCGGTTTCCAGAATAGTGTAATGCCCGTGATGCACAGGGTCAAATGAACCGCCGAAAAGTAAAATATCCATAATTCCTCTTGTAAATTACAGTGTTGTCAGGTTTTTCAGGTCAAATTTGGAATCTTTGTCCTTCTGTTTGAACAGAACGATTTTTGAACCGATTACCTGTACACATTCACAGCCCAGTTCTTCTGCCAGCAGTGCGCCTGCTTCTTTTGCAGAGTATGCACAGTTTTCCAGAACGTGCAGTTTGATGAGTTCTCTTGCGTTGAGTGCTTCTTCAATGCCTCTTACGCTTTCTTCTGTAAAGCCTGTTTTGCCAATCTGATAAATAGCGTTGAGAGGCTGTGCCTGTCCGCGCAGGAATGCGCGCTGTTTAGATGTTATCATATTTTCTCCTTTTATATTACTATATATAATCAATAATTTGTAAATTTTTCATAAATTCTGCCGCAAAGGTTCATTTACGGCAGGATTTTTCCGTTTTTACCCACAGCCCTTTCCGGCTGTGTCTGCCTGCATCAGAATTCAGTCTGTGCTATTTTTTCACCCAGCAGGCGCAGTGCCCTGCCGCGGTGGCTGATGGCGTCTTTTTCCCGGGCGTCCATTTCGGAATAGCTTCTGTCCCCTACCATAAATACAGGGTCATAGCCAAAGCCGCCGTCGCCCATTCTTTCCCAGCCTATCCAGCCTTCACATCTGCCGGTGCAGATTTCGTATTCGTCCCGGCCGTTTCCGCGTGGGATATAGAGGCATACACTGCTTACAAACCGTGCTGTGCGTTTTTCCTTTTCCACACCATCCAGGGCTGCCAGCAGCTTGTCAATGTTGTCATCATCGCTGCAGCCTTCGCCGGCATAGCGTGCTGTGTAAACCCCGGGTGCGCCGTCCAGGTAATCCACCTCCAGGCCGGAGTCATCGCTGATGGTAGGCATATTGCAGATTTCTGCAATTGTCTTTGCCTTTATAAGTGCATTTTCTGCAAAAGTTGTGCCGTTTTCTTCAATTTCAATGCTGATGCCCAGTTCCTTCAGTGTCTTTGCATCATGGCCCAGGGCGTGAAGAATACGCTGTATTTCCTTCAGTTTTTTTGCGTTGTTTGTAGCCGCTGCACTGCTGGTCTACTACTGCATTCCCGCCCGTTTTCAATGGATCGTTCTGCTTTGTACCAGCATTGCCTTTTACTGTTTTTCAGGGCCGGCAATGCTGGTTTAT
>JAFQAF010000345.1 GCA_017400025.1 Oscillospiraceae bacterium | reverse complement strand
GAGAAAGCTATGAAAAGGTTTACAGCACTGTTTCTTGCCTTTGTAATGGCGGTGAATATGCTGCCGTTGCAGGCCTTTGCAGAGGATACTCCTGCACGGGAAGAAAACAGTATTCTGATTGTTGAAGATACCCCACGGCAGGAAACCCCTGACGGTATTCCGCCTGCCACAGATAAGGCAGGGCAGGGGACAGAAACCCCGGCAGAAACCCCGGCAGAGGAAACTGCACAGCCGGCAGAAAGCCCACGGCCTGCAGAAGAACCGATTGAACAACCGGCCGTTGAACCAACTGTGGGGCCAACAGCTGAACCGGTTACTGAACCAACTGCACAGCCAACAGCAGAGCCTGCACCACAGCCGGTGACAAAGAAAATCACACTGACTGTGAAAGGCCGGTGGCCTGCAGACCTGCCGGACAATGACCGCCTGCTGGATGACTGGCTGATGACTGAAAACGGGCTGAAAATGTCCGCAATGTCCACCCGGGGCAAGGAAAGCCTTACCGCCCTGGAACAGTCTTTCTACAGCTTCCTGGCCACAGCCATAAAAAATGTGACAAACAGTTCTGAGGATGTTTCCACTGTGTTCCCAAACACAGAGTACACCGGCTACACCGGGCTGAAAACCGCCTGGACCAATACAGAGCTGGGTGTGGACAGCATCACAGAGGATATGGGCGATACTGTAATGGCACTTTTTGCTGCACAGTTTGATTTCAATAAAATTCTCTACGCCCTGCTCCACGATTACAGCCGGGCCTGCTTCTGGATAGACAAAACCAGCCAGATGTATTTCTCCTGCGATTTCACCTTTGATGGAGTGGACAATGGGGACGGCACTGCCACCTATACAAAAATAAATGTGGACACACTGTCTTTTGTGTTCCCGGTTACTGCAAACTTTGCCGCCAACGGCAACACACTGATGTTTTCACGGCGGGCAAAGGAAAAATATGATATGGCCTATGCACCGCTGAACGCCATGCTTTACCGGGTTTATGAGGATTTTGACAGCACCTATTACCGCCTGCTTGGGGCAAAGGACCGGCTGTGTGAAGCCGCTTTCTACAACCAGGTCGCCGCAGAAAAGGGAAATTTCTCACAGAATTCTGACCCTTGGCAGTTCACCGGCGTATTTCTTGGCACCGGCGCAGTGTGCGAAGGCTATTCCAAGTCCTACCAGCTGCTGTGTGAAGGGCTGAACGCCTATGGCGATACCGGCTTTTCCAGCTATCTGGCCACCGGCACCATGACCGGCGGCACCGGCGCAGGCCCTCATATGTGGAACATTATCCGCATAGACGGCAAAAGCTATATTGCAGATATCACCAACAGTGACGAAGGCACCATAGGCCGGGGCGGCCAGCTGTTCCTTGCAGGGGCAGAGGGCAGTGTTGCCGGCGGCTACACCGTATATATTGACGGCCAGCCGGTTACCTACACCTATGACGCCGGAACAATGGCAATTCTTGGTGAAGATATACTCACAATTTCACAGACCGATTACTCTTTCAGTGTGGATTCCTCACTGCGGTCCGGCTCCGGCGCTATGTCCAACGGCATAGCCTGGACAGTTGTGGACACAAACGCAGACGGCCTGGCAGACAGCCTGACCATCACCGGCACCGGCCGGATGGAAGACTATACCTACCGTGAAGACCGGCCGTGGTACAGCTTTGCAGACTATATCCGCACTGTTACAATAGGGGAAGGCATCACACACACCGGCGCCCATTCCTTTGATTACTATGATAACCTGACTGCGGTTTCACTGCCTTCAACCCTGAAAAGCGTGGGCAAATCCACCTTTGCAAACTGCAAAAACCTGAAAGCGGTCACCCTGCCGGAAAGCCTTGAAACAATAGAGTATGCAGGCTTCTATCAGTGCGGCAGTCTGGAAACAGTCACCCTGCCACGGTCACTGCAGACTGTGGAAAAATACGGCTTCTTCTCCTGCGACAGTCTGAAAACAGTATATATAAACGGCACAGACACCGCTTTCGGGGATTCTGTATTTTACTCTGCACCTCTTGAGGATGTGTACTATGCAGGCACTCCGTCACAGTTTGCCAACCTGGAAATGACCGGCGATACAAATGCAATAGCCAACGCCACAAAGCATTACGGCAAAGCAGACGTGACTGTGGCCCCGCCGGAAAACGGCACAGTGACAGCCACCCCGGCCACCGCCGCAAAGGGTGACACCATAACTGTGACAGCCACCCCTGCCCGGGACTGCAGGCTGATTCACATCACAGTGGACGGCACAGCCATAGAAGGCAGCAGCTTCACTGCAGATTTTGACGACACAGTGGGTGTTATCACAGTTTCCGCCCTTTTCTCCCGGGGGGATGTGGAAATTGCCACCGGCACCGCCGGGGACAATATCACCTGGACAGCCTGGGACACAGACCTGGACGGCACTGCCGACAAGCTGGTATTTTCCGGCAGTGGGGAAATGGAAGATGTATATTACGGCGTACTGCCTTGGTCCGGTTATGCACGGACTGTCACAGAAGCTGTGGTGGAAGATGGCATTACAACCATTTCTCCAAGCACTTTTGAAGATTTTGCCGCTATGTCAAAAATTTCCCTGCCACAGGGGCTGGAAAGCATAGGCAGATTTGCATTTTCCGGCAGTGGCATCACATCCCTTGTTCTGACAGACTCTGTGCCATTTATAGGCTACAGAGCCTTTGCAGACTGTGAAAAGCTGGAAAAAGTACAGATTGACATAACCGAACTGAACGGCGATATGGGTGCATTTGCCGACGGACTGAATATTTTTGCCGGCTGTCCATTACTGAAAACCGCCGGCGGCGAAGGCTGTGATGTGGTTTTCACCGGCACAAAAATCCCGCGGAAAATTATGTCCGGCTCCTGCCTTGAAAAGGTGACAGTACCGGATTACATCACATATATCGGCACTGCGGCATTCCATAATTGCCGGAATCTTTCAAAAGTGACAATCCCGGCATCTGTGGACGAATGCGGCGGGGATACTGTGTCAGAAACTAATGACGACGACCAGTACATCACAGATAGTTACGGCCCCTTTGCAGACTGCCCTCTGCTGAAAACCGCCGGCCCTGCCGGGGACGGCAACGATTACAATATAGAATACAGCTGGACAAAGAAAATCCGCAGATATACCTTTGCCGGCAGCTGTATTGAAAACATTGTTTTCCCGGACACAATGGAAAACATCAGCCGCTATGCCTTTGCAGACTGTGACGGGCTGACAGTGGTGAAACTGTCCCCTAACCAGGAGGCGCTGGGCAACTACAGCTTTGCATACTGCGACAATCTGCAGAAAATCTACGGCTCAGATATTATCAGAACTCTTGGCGAGGGCACTTTCAAGGAATGTATTGCCCTTGAAAAGGTAAGCCTGCCGGTAATTTCCATAGGGGAAGAGGCCTTCAGCGGCTGTAATGCCCTTGTTTCTGCCGGCCCTGCCTGGCACAGCCAGGAATACAGCGTTGAGTTTGGCCGGCTGAATTCCCTGGGGAAAAAAGCCTTCCAGTGGTGCTTCGGCCATGAATATGTTTACCTGCCGGATTCGCTGAAAACAGTCCAGGCCAATGCCTTTGCTTCCTGCGAAAAGCTGGAAAATGTACGTTTCCCTGCAGCCTTGTTTGATATTCACGACTTTGCTTTCGTTGGCACCGGACTTAAATCAGTTTACCTGCCAAGCTGTGCATATCTTTATCAGTTGCCTTTCGACAGCTGTGACAACCTTACAGAGGTTTTCCTGCCGTACAATCTGGTATTTATGTACATTTCCTCCTTTGACGACAAGGCCTTGAGGGATATTTACTATGAAGGCACAAAGGATGAGTGGAACTCCATTGAAATCTTTGATTTCGGCCCGTCCTTCTTTGACAACCCCAATCTTACAATACATTACAATGCCGAGTACGGCCCGGATTCGGTTTCTGTAACTGACACAGAGGGCAAAGAGCTGGCTGACACCGTGAAGCTGAACCACTATGGCACAGACGTGGAAATGACAGTGAAAGCAAAAGTCAGCGGCGTGGGGGATTTTGAAAAATACCCTGTGGCTTCCTCCTCTGACAGCTCCGTGGCCACTGTGGCCGCCGGTGCAGAGGGTGAGTACATTATCACCGCCCACGCCCCAGGCAAGGCAACTGTTACCTTTGCATCTGCAGACAACAGCGATATAAAGAAAAAAATCACCGTCAACGTGGTGGCTATGGCTTCCGATGCACAGCTGGTGCTGAATGCCGGAACCAACGCCGACGGGGAATACGTCCTCACACCGGGCAAAACCGCCACAGCAGCCATCACCTGGGCAGGCGGCACAGCCTGGCCGGAATACACCCTCTCCCTGGCAGATGGCAGCACCGGCGCAGAATTTAACCGGGCAAAGAAAACCCTCACCGCCACAGAAGAGGGCAGTGGTGCAGTGGTGTTCACCGCCACAAACCCGGAGGGCGGCAGTATCACAAAAACCGTGAACTACAGAGTCTATGCCGCACCGGTAAAGGAAATCACCCTTTCAGACACCACAGTGGTGCTGGACTGGCAGCGTGACGACAGGACAGAATACACCCTCACCGCCCACGCCCCCCAGGGCAGCTGTGACCGGTTTGTG
>JAFQAF010000344.1 GCA_017400025.1 Oscillospiraceae bacterium | reverse complement strand
TAACAAAACCGGTAAGTATCAGGCTGTTAATTGTTACTTCTGAAAGATTCAGATAGCCCAGTTTACCGCCAATCATGGTGTCGAAATAATATGAGAAGTTTGTAAAGAATGTATTTATTGCAAGGCGCAGCAGCGTTACAGGCTGTGTTATGATATGCCCCACTGTGAAGTTTGGCACTGTAGCTGCTGCAGTTGAAGCAGTAGTCCGTGCTGTTTTTGCAGCAGTGGAAGCGGCTTTCTTTACTATACCAATGCCTGTGGCCTTGCCGGACTGCCTGAGCATGCTGCGCAGCCATCTGGTGTTGTTGAACAGATAGTTGAATGCAGCAAATACAAGTACAGCGGCTTTATAAACCAGGGATGTTTTTTTGTTTTTGAATACGGCAGCCGGTATTGACAGTATCAGTAGAGGCATAAGGATGTAAGCGGATTTAAGCGGTGCTGCCAGCGTAATGACAATCGCTGTAAAAGCCAGCAGTTTTTTATCCCGTTTTTCCTTTGATGTCACAAGCCTGAGCCAAAGAGCACAGATGAGCAGGCCAAAAGCCAGTGTGAAGCTGTCATATGAAACAGATGTGCCTACATGAATACCAATAGGAAGCATTGCAACAGCAAGAATTCCGCTTTTTACAAAAGGCATAAAATGCCATGCAAGAGTCACTGCAACACAGTAGAAAATCAGATTCATATATCTTGCCAGCATTGCTGTGGCAACGCCGTTAAGGCCTGCAAGCCTGCCCAGGGTTATGCCGGCTGCAGAGAGCAGATATGGGAATTTATAACCACTGAGATATTTGATTTCTGTTTTTACAAGTTCTGCATTTTCACCGGCAGGAACAGAAATATTCTGCATAAAATATTTATAAGTATCAGCGCTTGTTTCGTATTCAGTGAATGTTGTTTTGCCGTCAGTTTTTCTTTTGAGTATTTCACTGCTTATTTTTTCTTCTACTCCCAGCCAGTTATTGGATATGCCGTAGGCTGTATTGTAATGTGCCATTTCGTCCGGGGCAGAATAAACAGGCAGCACAAAGTGGTATGCGGTGCTTATGGAAAGCAGTGTGAGGAAAACAGCCAGAGCTTTTTTCTTCGGAAACATTGTAATAATCAGCATAACAATGCCTGCAGCGATGCTTAAACCAAAGCCTACATTCCAGTAATATTTTACCGGCAGATTTCCTATCACTTTGGATATTATAAGCATAGCAAGAGAGCCGTCTGCAGCTTTGCCGTTTTCTGTCAGCGGACCGAAACTTTCCACAGTGTTGCTGCTTTTTTTCAGGGACAGCATCTGCCCGCTGGTAACACCCTCTGTAATGTATTCCACAGATAAGGTTATACGCACATCATGTTTTGCTTTTTCTGTTATAGGCTTGTCAAGTGTGAAACAGGTATAGCTGGTTGAAGAGATAACAGATAAATCACTCTCGTAATCCATCAGCACTTCACCATTTTCCATATTTTCCATTTTTACCCTTAAAATACCGTCAAGTGAAGGGTCTATCACATTGAAATTAAGCCCGAATCCGGCAATCTGTCCGTTTATGTTCACATCCTGGACGAAAACCTGGCCGCTTTCCATAGGTGATGTAAGACTGTCATATCTGTCATTCAGCATCCAGCTGCGGCTTTTTTCCGGCACGTCCTGCAGGTACTGATACCACACTATTCCAAAACAGAAAAGACATAAAAGACAAGGTACAGCAAAAGCTGATATATATTTCATTGTTTTTTTAAATCTGCCCATT
>JAFQAF010000343.1 GCA_017400025.1 Oscillospiraceae bacterium | reverse complement strand
ATACATTTCATAGCTTTCCGGGTGATGTTTTTTAATCAGCCGGGCAAATTTACTGTTTTCTTCTGCCAGGGGATGGCCGGTAAATTCAGCCTTGCCTTCAATCTGCACCGGTCCTTTGCACAGTGCAACCTGTGGATTTGCAAGAATCTGCCGGTATTTGGGGAATTTTTTGTCTGTCTGCATCCATATGGCATCGTCAAATACCACACAGGTCATCATACTTGCCATAGGATAATTATCCCGGCATGTAGCCAGTACCATATAGCAGGTTTCTCCAAGTCTTGCAAAAAATTCCTGTTTTTTATCTTTAAAATTCATAGTTTTCACCTCATTTATAATTTTTGATTTTATCACCATAAATAAAAGTTGTAAATACCTGTTGTCCAAAACCACAGTAAATGATAAAATTAATATAATAAAAACCGCAAACAAGGAGAAACGTTTTATGAAAAGAATTATAGGCCACCGCGGCTGGGCTTCAAAAGCACCGGAAAATACAATACATGGCTTCAAGCTGGCCCTTGAAGACGAGAGAGTATGGGCAATCGAATGTGATGTGCATCTCACAAAGGATAAAAAAATTGTTGTGGCACATGACCCTACACTAAACAGATGTTCTGACGGCACCGGCTTTATTTCACAGCACACCTATGAAGAACTGCTGCAGTATGACTTCGGCGGCTGGTTCGGCGAAGAATTCAAAGATACAAAGATTATGTTGTACAAAGACCTTTTAAAACTGATTGACGGCAAAAAACGTCTTGTATGCGAAATCAAGTCTGAATACGGTTTCAACAATGATATCGCACAGTACATTCTGGCTGAAAGCGAAGGCGTACCGCACGATATGCTCTGCTTCAAGTCCTTTGACCACAGAATTATCAAATCCCTTGCAGATGCAGGCTGCACATATGACCTGGGCCTGCTGTATATGGACAAACCTCTGCTGCTGGTGGAAGAACTGAAAGCCTGCGGCTGTAATTTTCTTTCAATGCTTTACTGGAACTATGACCAGAAAATCTTTGACGAGCTGAAGGAAGCCGGCATTGACTGCTATGCATGGACTGTTGACACAATAGAAAATGCCGACTATATGTATCAGTTTGAAAACCACGAAGTAGCAATCATCACAAATAAACCACAGCTGTTTTTTGATTACAGATAATCAGGAGAAACTATGATATTTCTTACATCCAACGGGCTGACAAGTGAACAGCTGCAGAACGAATTCCGCAAGGCGATTGAAAACAGAGGCAGGCGCTGCGCAATCATCCCTACTGCAATGGAAAAAGACAAGGAAAAAGATATATGGCTGGAAGAAACAAAAGCTGAACTTTCCGGCTTTGGTCTTGACTGCGAATACTTTTACTTCGGTACAGATGATAACAACAAACTTGCTGAATATGACATAATCTACATCTGCGGCGGTAATGTTTTTTATCTGATGCAGGTAATAAAACAATGTTGCGCAGAAGAAACTATAAGAAAAGCGGCTGAAAACAGTGTAATTGTCGGTGTATCAGCAGGCAGCCTGATTATGCAGGAAAACCTGGACCTTATCCGCGAGCTTATTCCACGCATGAATAAGCGTGTAAAGCTGAAAGACCTTACAGCCTTGAACCTGACAAATGGCATTGAACATCTGCCTCACAGAACACGCTATATCGGAATTATAGATGCATTTGAAAAACGTGTGAAAACCTATGAAAGAAAGGCCGGTCACAGTGTTGTATGTCTTGAAGATGGCCAGGGAATAATTATAGATGGTGCTGAGCACAGGATTATACTGTGATTATTTACATTTAATTCACATTTTTAACTGATTATTTACAACTTACAGTCCCTTTGGATATATAATTATTATAAGAAAATCTGTCTGCGAGGAAATAGTATGCTGTATACTGCATCTGCTGTATCAAGCCCGGAATATTTTGTGCTTGAAATAATTTTTACAGAACCGATATTTATGTTTCTGCTTTTACTGATACCAGCAGGCATTTACCTTTTCAGGAAAGAGCTGGCTTTGTCCAAAGTAATCGGTTTTCTTTCCATTATTGTTGGCGGCATATACCGGTTTTCAAAACTTCTTTATCAGCTTGCATTTTTCTGATTAAAACCAAAAGCACCCATAAAGGGTGCTTTTTTTATTTGAGATATATTCTTATGGCTTCCAGCAGGAATTCCGCACATCCGGGTGCTATTTTTTCATAATACTCCCTGAATCGTTCATCCTGTGTGTACATTTCACACAAACCAAGATGTGCTTCCTCTGAATAGAAATTCCAGTATTGCTGTATCCATTTCTGATGAAGAACGCAGGCATTCTGTGCTGTTTCCCCTGCCGGGTTTCCTTCTTTCACGGCTGCTGCAAGTGTTGTATTCAGAAGCCTGTTCAGTTCTTCTGTACTGCTCCAGGTTTCCTGTGTCATTCCCATAAATTTTTCGTTTGATGCATCTACAATGGCATCCCCGTATTTTGCTCTTAT
>JAFQAF010000342.1 GCA_017400025.1 Oscillospiraceae bacterium | reverse complement strand
GAGCCTGTTGCAAGACCCAGTACACTGTCAGGTTTTACAGTCATCTGTGCTGCAATAAGCAGTGCAGCCTTATGGCTGAGTTCTTCATAAGTTTTTACATTGATAAATTTCATAATTGTTCTCCTTTATAATAAGGTTTCTTTTATATATATTATAATTAATTCAGTCTTTTCTTACAACTACATTTTCAATAGTTTTTACAATGCAGTTTGCCGGGAACACACCTCTGAGAGATGTGAGAGGATAAACAGATGTCTTTTTGCCGATAACTGTACCCGGATTGATTACACAGCCACAGCCGATGTCTGCACCATCAGCAAGAATACCGCCAATCTTTCTTATGCCTGTTTCATAATCCACATCACCGTGGATTACTACTGCCTTGCCGTCTGATTTAAGGTTTGAACAGATGGAACCAGCGCCCATATGTGCCTTGTTGCCAAGAATTGAATCACCTACATAGTTATAATGCGGTGCCTGTACTTTATCCAGCAGAATACAGTTTTTAAATTCTGATGAATTACCCAGAACACAGTTTTCACCTGTAATAACATTTCCTCGCAGATATGCGCCTGGGCGGATTTCTGTGCCATGGCCGATAATTGCAGGAGCAATAATTGTGGCAGTTTTTGCAATAGTAACATCTCTGCCCACCAGAATGCCCGGTTCAATTTCTGTAAAACCTTCTATTCCCTTTTCAAGCAGTTCCTTGCAAAGGTTTTTAATCTGTCCAAGCATTTCCCATGGGTATTCGCAGGATTCAAACAAATCTTTCAGATACGGTACATTACATTCATATAACTCTGCAGTTTTTACAAGTTTATTCATTACAATGCCCTCTTTCTTTTATTACATCAGCAATTCTGTGAGCAAAATTTCTGGAAAGCTCATCAGTTTCTGCTTCAATCATAACACGGATAACAGGTTCTGTGCCGCTCTGTCTCAGCAGTGCCCTGCCGTTTCCTGCAATATCTGCTTCAACAGCTTTCACTGCATCAAGAACTGCTGCATCTTCCATAACAGCGTTTTTGTCCTTTACTCTCAGGTTCACAAGGTACTGCGGGTAAAGCATCACCGGCTCTGCCAGTTTGGAAAGAGACATTTTTCTGTCTCTCATTTCTTCCGCCAGCATAATTGCTGTCAGCAGGCCGTCACCTGTTGTGGCATATTTCTTCATAATAATATGACCGGACTGTTCACCGCCAAGAGAATAATTCTTTTCCTGCATACATTCATATACAAAACGGTCACCCACTTTAGTCTGTTCGCAGTCTATACCTGCCTTTTTAAGCGATGCAACAAAACCGCTGTTTGACATAACAGTTGCCACTACAGTATTGCCATTGAGCATACCGCGGGATTTCAGACGCTGTGCCAGTATATACATCATAGCATCGCCATCAACTACATTGCCATTTTCATCCACGGCAATACAACGGTCTGTATCACCGTCAAAAGCAAAACCTACATCGAGGTGCTGTTCCTTTACAAGTGCCTGCAGTTTTTCAATATGTGTTGAACCACAGCCATTGTTTATGTTCAGTCCGTTTGGCTCATTGCCTATAACCACTGTATGTGCGCCAAGTGCGTCAAATACTGCTTTTGCAATCATCCAGGATGCACCGTTTGCACAGTCAAGACCTATTTTCAAATCTCTGTATGATTGTGATGCGATGGATATTAGGTAACCTACGTATCTGTTTCTTCCGGAAACATAGTCAACTATCTGGCCTATATTTTCCCTGTGTGCCAGCGGCAGGTCATCACCTTTTACGCCCAGCACATCAAGTTCACCGTCGATATATGCTTCTATCAGTTCTGTTGTTTCATCATCAAGCTTTTCTCCGTATCTGTTTATTACCTTGATGCCATTGTCATAAAATGGGTTGTGTGAGGCAGTAATCATAATGCCGCAATCAAACTCATCCTGACGTGTTACATAGGATACACTTGGGGTTGTGGTAACATGCAGCATATATGCATCTGCACCGGAAGCAGTGATGCCGGCAACTATGGAGTATTCCAGCATATAACTTGAACGGCGTGTGTCCTTGCCTATTACTATGCGGGGGCGGTAGCCGGCTGTTTTGCAGCCGGAAAGCTGTGATGAATAATACCAGCCCAGAAAACGGCCTACTTTGTAAGCCTGCATGGAGGTGAGATTCATATTTGCTTCGCCACGGAAGCCGTCTGTTCCGAAGTATTTATTTTTTCTTTTTGTTCCGGGTTTTGAACGGTTTATTGAAATCTTGTCATAAAGCAGTTCATCTGTGGAAATATTGAACATTTCGCAGATCTGCAGTACTTTATCAATCTGTGGCAGTGACTGGTCCATTTCCCATTTTGAAACAGACTGTCTGGATACATTCAGTTTGTCAGCCAGTGTTTCCTGGGATATATTAGCCGCACTGCGCAGAAGAGTTATTTTTTCACCAATAGTCATAATAAATCTCCTTGTATGGATATAGCGTGAAGTATCAATCTTCTCCTTATATTATAATACAGCAGTTCAAAATTATATTCAATCAACAATAGTTTGAAATTTACGCAACCTCAAGTTGCCCTACTACATTATTTTATCAGATTATATCATAAGAAATCATATATTTTGTTATGAAATTGTAAATAAAAATTGACAAATCAATAAATATAAATCAGATTTAAAATATATTTACAAATAATAAATATGATTGTACTATTAAAAATTAATTATATTCTCTGCATATAATATTAATACAAATTTATAATATCCACAGCCAGTTCCATCGCTGTATCGTAATCATCGTTTGCTACAGCTACAGCATACATTATCTGTGCTTTGGCCATATCATCTTTTGTCAGGGCTTCATCATTGGAAATTTTGCTTTTCCAGTAATCAAGGGTATTGCGGAAACCATTGTCTTCAATGTATTTCACCGCCTTGTCCACTGCATCCTTGTCACGGTTTACATCATAGCTGAATGCACCTGCTGCTATAGCCTTCTGATAATCATCCAGCATTTCTTTTTTAGTTGCAGCAGCTTCCATAATAGTCTGGCTGCCTTTGGCAACATTTCTGCCCTGCATATCTTTTTTAGGCACAGAAACCTCATTGGTAATTTTTTCACCTTTTTTATGGGCTCCGTGCTTTTCAATCAATGCTTTTGTGATTTCCTGTGTGGACATTCCCTGATATTCTTCGGGAATTGATGCACGTTTGACTTTTAGACTTGGAGAAATAAAGTTTTCACCATCATAAATAAAAGACCTGGTATCAACTGAATCCGGGTCTTCTATAAATTTATTCATTTCTTCAACAACAGCTTTTATTGTAGGCAGCTCCGTTTCACCTAAAAAGGACACATATCCGCCATTGTAACCTTGCTGGATTATATAGTCTTTATCATCAGACAATGTTACTCTTGGTAATCCGTCTTCAGACATATAGTCATCAAGGTCTTCACTGATGTATCCTGTTAAAGTGCCAGAATTAATTCTTCCATTGCTTTTTGGTCTTTGCACTTTTCGAACTGTTTTAAAAGCCTTTCCGCTTCCGCTTCGATTTTCGCTGTTTCCTTGAAACTTCCGAGGTGTGTTGAAACTTTCTTTATCATAATAGGTGACATTCGCATCCGGAAAAGCATCTCGAATAGATTCCCGCGCTGTTTGAATGTCAAGGTATTTCCCTGCCTCATTAAATGAAACCTCCATGTCTGCAACAGTGTCGCTTGTTGCCCCTTCAAAAACTATAATTTGTTCGTATGATGGGTTATTTTTATCTCCGTTTGTAGTAATTATTTTATTATCAACAATTACCATTTGATTGCCTTCTGCGTTTCTGTTTGCATACGGCTTCATTTTACGGACTGCTTCTCTAAAAACTGCTGCATCTTTCGCAGTGAGAAGATAGTCGCCATCATCTTTTCTTCCGAGTATGGCCCATCCATAATTATTATAGTCTTCCCAAGACATATTTGCAACATCTCTGCGCATTGGCTCTTTCATTGAAAAACGTATATCATTATTCACCGGAGCATGCTGAACTGCATCACCTCTCAAATATCTTTCCAAAGCAATAAGAGCATTGTCAATTTTTGCCTGTTCGCTGTTTGTCAGCTTGATTGTAATGGTATTTTTGATTTCACGGAGAATATCAGCGATGATTTCAACGATATTTTTTTCCTTGCCCAGAGTATCAAAAAACTGTTCAGGATTATTTACGCAAATTTCGCACAGTTTTGCCACAACTTCTTCATTGATAGCATCTGTATCATCACCATAAATTTCGGTGTAGGCATCTCTTGTCCAGAAACCTATTTCCCCGTATTCTGACTTCTGGTCTTCTTCAAGTCTGAATATCCGGTCACGCAGTTTATTGAATTTATCAATATTGTTGTTCTTATACAGATGGATAGATTCGTGAATGGCTGTAGTCAGGAGAATATCCGGGTCACTGATGTCAAGAAACATTTCGCCTTTATACGCGAAACCGCCCATATCTTCCAGCTCTCCATTGTAAAACCATACATTGATGCCTGTGCGCTTTTCAAATGCTTCCAGCTGTTTTACAACATCTGATTTACCACTGTCAGTCAGCTTTTTACGCAGCAGCTGTTTCTGTGCTTTGCTTTTTGCTTTTACAATAACCTGCTGTGCTTTATCCTGTATATTATTTTCTTTTGCCGGCTGCTCTCTCCGCCATTTTTCCGGAACAAGCTTTCCATTCTTAACCTGTGTAGTGTCAGCATCTTGCATATCCTGAGTTGGATGTGATATAATTTTATTAGAAACTGGCTCACCGGTTACTCCGCTTTGTGCGGTAACTCCGGTCTTGATGAGACCAGTTTCTTTTTTTGTGAAAATAATATTGCCATTTTCATCCAACACTTCGTGAAGATAAAACCTGTTATCATCACCTTTTGTTACAACAGTTGCAACATAGGCTGGCTTGCCTGCATAGTCTATCTGGCCTGCAAACACATAAGAATCATATCCTCTGCCTTTCCAGTTTGGCTGATAGTCAATCTGTTTGCCTTTTGCCAGAATATCCGGGACAGCTTTAAATGTGGCAGATTTTGCTCTGCCAATACCATGGGCAATGTCATCCTTCACTGTTCTCTCATTGATAATAATATCGCCAAAACCTACCCTTGATACCTTATTTCCAAGAGACTTAAAAAAC
Organism: Oscillospiraceae bacterium; assembly: GCA_017400025.1. Next base: position 136 of record JAFQAF010000342.1, on the reverse strand, counting down.
TGTCCAACCTGTTCAACAATGCTTACATTGCTTTTTGGGAACTCATCTCCCTTAACATATGAAATACTTTCACCACTCAAATCAGGAATAGCTACTCTTAATTTGTTCAACAGTTCTTTGCTGTTGGCTTTTTTAT
>JAFQAF010000341.1 GCA_017400025.1 Oscillospiraceae bacterium | reverse complement strand
CTGCTGGGAATGCATCGTAGAATGGGTTTGCAGCTTCTTTAGCCTGGAAGAAGATGTCGCCGTTCTGAGCTGTACCGCGGAGAACTGGGTGTTCTGGGTTAAGAGCTTTTCTTCTGAATTCTTCGATAGCTTCCCAGTTTACCATTTCAGCAAGGTCTTCGTTGTCCCAAGCTTCAATTTTCTGAATTTCGTGGGATGTACGGAAACCGTCAAAGAAGTTGAGAACTGGAACACGGCCTTCGATTGTTGCCAGGTGAGCAACTGCACCCAGGTCCATGATTTCCTGCTGGTTTGTTTCAGCAAGCATAGCATAACCTGTCTGACGGCATGAGTAAACGTCAGAATGGTCGCCGAAGATGTTCAGAGCGTGAGCAGCAACTGTACGAGCAGAAACATGAATAACGTTTGGCAGGAGTTCGCCAGCGATTTTGTACATGTTTGGAATCATCAGGAGCAGACCCTGAGATGCTGTGTAAGTTGTTGTGAAAGCACCGGCCTGGAGAGAACCGTGTACTGTACCTGCAGCACCAGCTTCAGACTGCATTTCTACAACTTTTGCTTCTGTGCCGAAGATGTTTTTTCTGCCGCCAGCTGACCATACGTCTGTCTGTTCAGCCATTGGAGAGGATGGTGTGATAGGGAAAATACCAGCTACTTCTGTGAAAGCATAGCTAACGTGAGCGGCAGCTGTATTACCATCCATGGAAATTCTTTTTCTTGCCATTGGATTTTGTCCTCCTTATATTAGGGCATAGTTATGCCTTTTTTACAATTAACATTTTATCACTAATCTGCTGATATGTAAAGAAATAAGCGATTAATTTACCATAAAATTAAAAATTTCGTCATATTAGATATTTTTTTACTGATTATTATTATCAGAATTTGCAAAATATAAAACACCACGGCTTCCGGCGGACTTTCCGGTGGGATTTCACACATTTAACACCATTTCTGATGAAATAAAAAGAATTTTACATTTTTTCTTTTTTGTAACAGGTTTTTTCCTGTTTACTTTGCGGAATTTAATGTTTTTTTCACAAAAGTAGTGTAAAATATAAATATAAATAAAGTTATGAATATAAAAAGATGAAAGGAGAAGGATTATGCAGACGTTTACACTGACAGTACTGGCAATTTATTACAGAAATCCTTCTGCCGCTGCCCGGCGCATAAACCGGCTGCTGGGTGTGCCGCCACGGATGATAAGGCACGAGAGGGAATTTCTCAGGGATAACGGCTATCTGGACAAGGACCGGCAGCTGAACTGGCACGTAACCGAAGCCGGCATGCAGGCCCTGCAGGCTTTTGACAGGGAAAAGGCAAAGGAAAATGCTGCCTTTCTGAAAGAAGCCAGCGAAACAATCTGCCGTGCCCTGCAGGTGGAGGAAAACGAGATAAGCCGTTTTACTCTGATGGACAAAGGCATGACAAATGACAGCTATGTATTTTTCTGCCGCGGCAAAAAGTACATATACCGCCACGCCGGCCAGGGCAGTGATATGCTGGTGGACAGGTACCGCGAATATGCAAATTATCTGGCCCTGAATGGGCTGGGAATAAGCGATGTGGTGGTGTATCACAACCCTATTGACGGCACAAAGATAACAGAATTTCTGGAGGACAGCAAAGGCATAGACCATCACAATCCCCGGCATATTGAAAAAGCCCTGGATGCACTGCGCAACCTCCACAGTGCGGACATAAAGTCCCCACACGATTTTGATTTTCTGCATACCATTGACTATTATGAGGATATATGCCGCAATGCCGAGGCAGAATTTTTCTCAACATACCGCAAATACAAGGCACAGGTTACACACCTGCTGGGGCTGGCAGAAAAGCTGGATTTCAGAAAATGCTTCTGCCACATAGACTTTGTGCCGGGCAACTGCCTGCTGGACAAAAACGGAAAGGTAGTGCTGATAGACTGGGAATACTCCGGCCGGCAGGACCCGGTGGTGGATGTGGCAATGTTCTGCATATCCGCAGGGTTTACAAAGGCACAGGCAGACAGGCTGCTGAGGCTGTATTTCCAGAGAAAGCCTACCCTGGAGGAGTTTGCCCGTTTTTACACCTATATAGCCACTGCCGGGCTGATGTGGAGCCTGTGGAGTGTGTACAAAACCGCCAACGGCGAAATTTTTGAAGGGTATACCGAACGCACCTACGGCCTGTGCAGAAAATACTGCCGGCAGGCACAGAAAATGTTTGACAGGATTGAAACTGCAAAGGCAGGCGGCCTGCTGTAGGCTGAAAACGCCGTGCCGCATTTGCCTTTTATGTGCAGGCTATACAGGATAAGCCCCAGGCTTTCCGAAATAAAACACAAAAAAAGACGGCCCGGAAGCCGTCTTTTATTATGTAATCCTTTAAGATTAGCCAAGGTCCTGTGTAGAAGTGATGTTAACTTTACCGGATTTGATCATGTAGTTGGAGTATACAAAGATACCGATTGTAACTACAACTGTACCGATCATGAGACCTGGTGTCAGGGATGCCAGGGAGAATGTACCTGTCAGAGCAGAAGCGATCATGGAAACAACCATCAGAACTTTGAAAGCGCCTGGTGTAAGGTTGAATGCATTGTTTGGCCACTGTTCTGGGAACATCTGAGGCATTTTCATAGCACGGAAGTCTGTGATAAATGTCAGCAGCATACCTGGAACCATCATCATGGAAACAACAGCGTCAAGTGTGAGACCTGTGAGGATTGGCAGAGATGATACGATAAAGATAAACAGCATACTGTTCTTTTTGTTAAGGAAGAATTTAGGCAGCCAGCCATCCTGTGCTACGCCAGGGATGAGCTGTGCGCCGTAAGCTGTCAGACCGCCCAGCAGAGCTGTGGACAGGGAAGCCATAGCACCGCCAACGATGAAGAAGATGTACAGAGGAGTTGGGAGAATTCTCTGTGCCAT
>JAFQAF010000340.1 GCA_017400025.1 Oscillospiraceae bacterium | reverse complement strand
GAGGAAGCGAAATATGCTGATATTATCCTAAACGTCTGTGATATAGCCAGTGAAGACAGAGATATACAGCTGGCTGTAACCACTGATGTTCTGGCCCAGATAGGCTGTGAAATGGAAAATGTAATCACAGTTTACAACAAGTATGACAAAGAGCATGATGAGTATATGCCGGCGGGCGGAGTGATTACCAGTGCAAAAAGCGGCTACGGGCTGGACAGCCTGCTGAAAGCCATTGATGACAAGCTGTCTGAAAGAATGGCAGACCTGGACCTGCTGCTGCCGTATTCACAGACAGGGCTGATAAATACCATCCGTGAAAACGGCCGTGTAGACAGCGAGGAGTACACCGCAGAGGGCATAGCCGTAAAAGGTAAAGTGGATAAAAAGTTTTTATATATTTTTACAAGCTATCAACTGAAATAAGTAAAAAAAATGTCGGTTTGCACAAACTTTCAAAAATTCCTTTACAAACAACTTATGTGAATATATAATGTTACACGTATCAAAAATATAATAAAAAAAATAAAACAGTTTATTTTAGTTATTTTTATAAGATACATTGGGGAGGAAATGAAAATGGACGCAATTGATAAGAAAATACTTGAGCTTCTGCAGAAAAACGGTAGAATGACTGTGAAAGAAATCACACAGACAATTTCCCTTACAGCACCTGCAGTAAGCGAAAGAATTAAAAGACTGGAAAAAGACGGTGTTATTGAAGGCTACACTGCTATAATCAACCCACGCAAAATGGGCAGAACAGTACACGCCATTATCAACGTATCCGTTCAGCCTTCAGATACAGAAAAGCTTCTCAATCTGGTAACAAATGAACCTATGGTTGTGGAATGTCACCATGTTACAGGCGAATACAGCTATATGATTAAGGTGGATGCATTTGAAATCAGCGATCTGGAAAAAATGATTGTAAAGTTCCAGAAAATGGGCGAAACAAGCACACAGATAATTCTGTCCACACCTATTGCCAGAAAAGAAATTCTGTAATTTATACTGTATACTGCAGTATAAAACAAAGAGAGCATGAAAACCGCAGGAATGCGGTTTTTTTGTTTTTACAAAGAAATAAAATAAGTAAAAAATTCAGTACAAAACTGTTGCAAAAACTATACCTGTATAGTATAATAATTGAGTTAAAACAAGTATCTGCAGCAGCCTTTTCATAATAAAGAAAAAGGCTGTTTTTATGAGTAAAATAATAATGGAGGAACAATTACAATGATTATTTTGAAACTGCTTGTAGTTTTCATTCTGGTTATGCTTATGGTTTCCAAAAAGCAGCCTATCTATGTAGCTGTTACTGTAGGTGCTGCCGCAACATGGCTGCTGTACGGTATCGGCATAATGGATGGTCTGGGTGCTATTGTTAAAGCCTGCACATCCTGGACTACACTTCAGCTTATCATCAATATGTATATCATCACTTTCCTGCAGAAAATGATGACACAGCGCAATGCTATTGACAGAGCACAGAAAGGCCTGTCCTCTCTGTTCAACAACCGCTGGGTAAACTGTGCAGCTGCACCTATCTTTATCGGTATGCTGCCTACACCAAATGCTGCATTTATTGCAGGTGACGTTGTAAAAGCTTCTGCAGAAGAATACCTTTCCCACGAAGAAATGGCTGTTACTACAACATACTTCCGTCACGTTTCCGAATCCTTCATGCCTACATACGGCGCTATCATCCTGGCTCTCAGCCTTGCAGGTGTTACAGCCGGCGAATTCGTTGTAGGTATGCTGCCTGTAGTTGCAGTAATCATTGCTTCAGGCTGTTTCTGGTTCCTGCGCGGCAAAGTGCCAATGAGCACAGGTGCACAGGCTTCCACAAACAAAGCAAATGATGCAAAAGAAATCTTTATCGGCCTCTGGCCAATCCTGGCTATCATTCTTATGGTAGTTGTTGCAAAAATGCAGATTTATGTAGCTGCTGCCCTGGTAATGGTTGCATACTTCTTTATCCACAGATTCACACCAAGTGAAGTTGTGCCAAACTTTGCTGCTTCCCTGCAGTTCAAACTGTACCTGAACACATTTGCAGTTATGATTCTGAAAGAATTCCTGACAATGTCCGGCGCTATCAACGCTCTGCCAGACTTCTTTGCAAAACTGCCAATCCCTACATTCATGGTATTTATGCTCATCTTCTTCTTCGGCTCCATCGTTTCCGGTTCACAGACAATCATCGGTCTGTGTATGACAGTTGCAATGGCTTCTGTTCCAGGTGCCGGTCTGCCACTGGTTTGCCTGCTGATGGGTACAACATACGCAGCTATGCAGATGTCTCCTACACATATCTGCCTCACACTGACAGCAGAATATTTCAACATCTCCCTGGGCTCTCTTATCAAGAGAACACTGCCTGCAGTTGCCACAACAGTTGTTTTCCTGGTATTCTACTACCTGGGCTGGACAATGCTGCTGGGCTAAGCTGAAAGCATTAAAAGTACATAAAATTACACCCGCTGTAAAAGCGGGTGTTTTTTTGTCTGCCGGGGAATACACATTTTTACCAGGGGACAAAAAGGGGACAAAAAAGGGATGAAAGCGGCGGTTTTCTGTATTATAATTTTAACGGGGATTTGTGGAAAAGAGGTATGATGGACAGAAAACTGGATTTTGAATACAGAATGAAAAAACTGATGAAAACGGCCATGACAGAGGAGGAAAAGCAGGGGCTGGATTTTGTGCCAAGGGAGGGCAGATGCACCTGGATGAACGCCATGTGCCTGTCGCTGGCCGGAAAAGCTGCAAAAGGGGACATAAATGCAATAAAGTATATAAACGAAATCTGCTCCAGGGACAGGGAAGATACAAAGGACGGCCCGGTGGCAATTACAGTAAAGGTGATTGAATAATGGAAATATCCGTGACACAGAAGCAGAAACAGTTTCTGGATGCCACTGCAGACGAGGTGCTGTTCGGCGGTGCGGCAGGTGGCGGCAAAAGCTATGCACAGATTACCGATGCACTGATTTACCGGGTGAAATACCCCGGCTCAAAACAGCTGATACTGCGCCGCACCTACCCGGAGCTGGAAAAAAGCATTATCCGCCAGAGCCTGGCACTGTATCCCAGAAGCATATATAAATATTCTTCCTCCACACACACCGGCACTTTTACAAACGGCAGCATAATAGACTTTGGCTACTGTGACAGTGAAAATGATGTGTACCGCTATCAGTCTGCAGAGTTTGACGTTATACGTTTTGATGAACTTACCCATTTTACAAAGGAGATGTACGTTTATCTCACCAGCCGCCTGCGCGGTGTAAACGGCTATCCCAAGCAGATGAAAAGCAGTACAAACCCCGGCGGCCTGGGGCACAAGTGGGTGAAGGAACGATTTATTGATATAGGTCGGGAGAATATTGTCCATAGTATAAACGGCTCCGGAAGGGTGTTTATACCCTCTCTTGTGACGGACAATATTTTTCTTATGGCAAAGGACAGAAGCTATGTCAGAAGGCTGGAAAACCTTTCTGAAAAGGACAGGAAAGCCCTGCTTTACGGACAGTGGGATATTTTTGAAGGCCAGTATTTTGACGAATGGAGCAGAGAGCATCACGTTACAAAGCCCTTTGTCCTGCCGCCGGACTGCAGGTACTATGCCGCAATGGACTATGGTCTGGATATGCTGGCAGTGCTGTTTTTCGCTGTGGATGGGGCAGGCCGCACCTTTGTTTACAGGGAGATTTATCAGCCAAATCTGATTATCAGCCGGGCGGCACAGCTGATAAAAAGCCATATCACCGAAAAACTGACTGCTTTTTACGCCCCGCCGGACCTGTGGAACCGCAGGCAGGATTCCGGCCGCAGTGTGGCGGATATATTTGCCTCCTACGGCATTGTGCTGACAAAATCCTCCAACGACCGCCAGGCCGGCTGGTACCGGGTAAAGGAATATCTGAAAATATCTGAAGATGAAACGGGCGAAAAAAGCCCCCGGCTGCAGATTTTCTCAAACTGCATAAACCTTATCCGCACCCTGCCTGCTCTCACTCACGACAGCAGGAATGTAAACGATGTGGCCAATACTCCCCACGAATATACCCACGCCCCCGATGCACTGCGCTATTTCTGTGTAATGCAGAGGGACGGCGGTGACGGCAGGGAGGAGTATTTCACCGGATACGGCGGATATTTTGAGGCACTGACAGAATGATGTATTGTATATGGCAAAATTACAGCCGGG
>JAFQAF010000339.1 GCA_017400025.1 Oscillospiraceae bacterium | reverse complement strand
TGTTGGCACTTGCTACCGCTGCCACAATACAATCGAACCAATGATTTCAAAACAGTGGTTTGTAAAAATGGAACCTCTGGCAAAACCTGCAATTGAAGCAGTACGCAGCGGCGAAACAAAATTTGTTCCTGAACGTTTTGACAAAATCTACTTCCACTGGATGGAAAACATCAAAGACTGGTGTATTTCCCGTCAGCTGTGGTGGGGTCACAGAATCCCTGCCTGGTACTGTCAGGAATGCGGCTAAATTATCGTAGCAAAAGAAGAACCGAAAGTTTGCCCGAAATGCGGCTGCACACATCTGGTACAGGATGAAGACACTCTTGACACCTGGTTCTCCTCTGCACTGTGGCCATTCTCCACACTGGGCTGGCCGGATGAAGACAGCGAAGATCTGAAATTCTTCTATCCTACAAGCACACTGGTAACAGGCTATGATATCATCTTCTTCTGGGTAGCAAGAATGATTTTCTCCGGCGTTGAACATATGGGTAAAGCTCCGTTTGATACTGTTCTTATCCACGGTATCGTTCGTGACGCCAACGGTGTAAAAATGTCCAAATCTCTGGGCAACGGCATCGACCCGCTGGAAGTTATTGACCAGTACGGTGCAGATGCACTGCGTTTCACACTGGCTACAGGTTCTTCCGCAGGTAACGATACACGTTACTCTGATGAAAAGGTGAAGGCCTCCAGAAACTTTGCAAACAAGCTGTGGAACGCTGCACGTTTCATCCTTATGAACATTGATGGTGAAATTGAACCGGGTCTGCCGGAAAAACTGGAACAGGAAGACAAATGGATTCTTTCCACACTGAACAACACTGCAAAAGCAGCTACAGAAAATCTGGAAAACTTTGACCAGGGTCTGGCAGCACAGAAAGCATACGACTTTATCTGGGACCAGCTGTGTGACAGATACATCGAAATTGCTAAAACACGTCTGAACAGTGATGACAAGGAAACAAAGGACAATGTAAGAAGAGTTCTGGTTTATGTAATGAACGGCGCTCTCAAACTGCTCCACCCATTTATGCCATTTATCACTGAAGAAATTTACCAGGCACTGCCAAACAATACAGACAGCATTATGGTAAGCCCATGGCCTGTATACACAGAAGAACTGAACTTTGAAAAAGAGGAAAAATCCCTTGACAGAATTTTTGCTCTGGCAAAAGAAATCCGTGCTCTGCGTGCACAGCTGGGTGCACATCCTACAAACAAAACAAATCTGATTATTGAAACAGAATATACAGACGACTTTGAACAGGGTCTGGTGTTTGTAGAAAAATTTGCATTCTCCAAGGACACACAGATTGTTACAAAATTTGAAGGCGATGCAAAACAGTATTCACAGATTGTTGTTGAAGGTGCCCGTGCATTTATCCCTACAGGTGACCTTGTAGACAAGGAAAAAGAAACAGCACGTCTCAACAAGGAACTGGCAAATGTTGAAAAGGATATCAAGATTATATCCGGCAAACTGAACAATGCAGGCTTTATGGCAAAAGCACCGCAGGCTGTTGTTGACCAGGAAAAAGCAAAACTTGAAAACGCTATGGCAAAGAAAGAAAAAATTCTTGAAAGCCTTGAAGCACTGAATTAATTAAATAATTTTAAAGGCGGAGTGTGAACTCCGCCTTTTGCCATTTATTCATTTTTGTAATTCTGAAGTGGAAGCAGGAATCTCATCAATGGTTATGGAAACAGAAAACAAATATGCATACAATAAACTTAAAATTCTGTTTTTTCACCTGTTACAGTGTCTATGTGATACACATCACTTGTAAAGCTGTAAAAGAGTTTTTCGTTGTTGACTTCCTGAATACCAAAATCAACGCCTTCTACAGTTGAAATATCAGTTGTTTCGAGAGTTTCTTTGTTAATCTTCCATACAGGGCCTTTATATTCACTTACATACAGGTGTGTATTGTCAAACTGAGTTATATAAAGATTTTTAGCCGGTATTTCTTTGATTAATTTTTCATTGCAGCCGTCAATGTCACAGCGGTAAAGTTTGAAAGTTTCAGATGTCACCGGATCTATAAGTATATAGAAAACATAGTGATCTGTGACATGATACATGAATACACTTTTATTTTCATCTGAAAACAGTACAGTATTTCCAGTTACATCTGTTTTATACAGCTTACCGAGTCCGTTTTCAACATTTTTTACAAATATTGACCCATCACTGATTTTAGTCCGTGCACGATACTCTCTTTCTGTTTCTGTAAGCTCCAGCGTTTCCGGCTTTATTATATAGCTTCTGTCATTGCCCATCATATAGTAATCCAGATACAGGTTGTCTTCCCACGTATAAAAGTTTGGTATTTGATTGGTATCTTCCAATATTACTTTATTCATACCTGTGCCGTCTGTTCCAACAGTTGCAAGCTGCATTACGCCAAATTCTCGTCCGATGCCAATCATATAAAGTGCATCGTCAAAATATTCAATGCAATTAAAATACATCAGATTGCCACCGTCAAAGGTGTAAACTGTTTCCACTGAGCTGTTATTCTTTGACATTTTCATAATTTTGTTTGAACTGTAAAAAAATATGTAATTATCATTTTCTGCAGTAATTCTGTTAGAATTATTATTCTGCACTATGGATATTGTTTTATGCAGTGTATCTTCTGCCTGCTGTCCGCCGCAGCCAGTAAATGAAAAACACATAATCCCGGCAAGTATAAAAGTAATAGTTTTTTTCATAATGACACCTCTTCTGACGGATGTTTTTACTATTGATATTATACCATAGTAAAATTGTCGCAACTAAATTTTCACAATAATATCATATATTAAATAGCTGGTAACTGATGTTTCGTTATAGTATAATAGTAAATATAAATGCCAATGGGGTGTAATTATGAACGCAACTATAGACCTGAAGAATATCTGCATTGAAACAGACAGACTTATTTTGAGACAGTGGAAAGAAACTGATCTCAATGATTTTTTTGAATATGCCAGTGTTGACGGAGTAGGACAGATGGCGGGCTGGCAGCCACATAAGTCGCTGGAAGAATCAGCGGCTATATTAAAGATGTTTATTGAGGAAAGAAAAACCTTTGCTGTTGTATTAAAAGAAAGCAACAAGGTAATAGGTTCAGTGGGAATTGAAAAATTAAGCACTGAAATCGACGGGTATGAAAATATGACCGGCAGGGAGATAGGATATGTTCTCAATAAAGACTATTGGGGACAGGGGCTTATGCCGGAAGCCGTCAAAGCTGTAACCGGTTATTGCTTTGAAACAGCAGGCTGTGACTACCTGCTATGCAGCTGCTCGCCGGAAAACAGGCAGTCTGCCATAGTTATGGAAAAATGCGGTTTCCGCTTTATGTCTGAAAAAATCAGGAAACTTTCTGATGGCAGCACCCGTGCTGCAAGATATCATATACTTGATAACCCCGATAAAAAATAGATGTTGCAAAGGAGATATATTATGACTTATCAGCAGGCTGTTGATTATATTCACTCACGCCCACGATTTAAAAATACAGACAACCACAGAGCTATGAGAAAGCTGCTGTCACTTATGGGCAACCCGCAGGACAATCTTAAGTTTGTACATATTGCCGGCACTAACGGCAAGGGCAGCTGTGCGGCAATGTCTGCCAATATACTGAAAACTGCCGGTTACAGGGTGGGAATGAATATATCGCCCTTTGTAATAGAGTTTACAGAGCGTTTCCAGATAAACGGGGAATACATCCCAAAGGATACCCTTGCAGGGATTACAGAGAAAATTAAATACTGGCAGGAACAGATTCTGCAGGAAGATGGTCTGGAACTGCTGGAATTTGAAATAGTGACTGCAATTGCTTTTTACTGGTTCAATATGGAAAAAGTTGATGTTGTCTGCCTTGAGGTGGGTATCGGCGGTCTGCTGGACAGCACAAATGTAATAAAGGACTGTCTTGTGGCCTGCATTATGAACATCAGCTATGACCATACATCGGTGCTGGGCAATACCCTGGCAGAAATCGCATATCAGAAAGCCGGCATAATCAAACCGGGCCGCCCTGTTGTAACATATCCTGCACAGGATGAATCAGCGCTGGCTGTTATCCGCTCTGTCGCAGAGGAAAAATCTGCTGAACTTACAGTGCCGGATAAAAACAGCATAAAGACTGCCAACACCGGTTTTATGCGTTCAAGACTGGAATATGGCGGCCTGACAGTAAACCAGGCTTTTACCGGAATTCATCAGAGCTACAATGCCGCAGTTGTTATTGATGCTATGAAAGTTCTCAGACAGCAGGGCTTTGTAATAACAGATGAGGATATCGTCAGAGGTATAGAAACTACACGTTTCCCTGCAAGAATAGAAGTTTTAAACGAAAAACCGCTGGTTATCCTTGATGGCGGCCATAATATGGACGGCGTAACAGCTTTGCGGAAAGTGCTGGCTGAAAACAATATCACAGGTCTCACTGCTGTATGGGCATCCCTTTCAGATAAAGAACCGGAAAAAATCATAGAACTGATGAAGCCTTACATCGATGTCCTTTACACAGTACCTCTTCATGGTGCACGCGCTATTGAGCCGCAGAAACTGGCCGAAATGGCATCACCGTATTTCAATGAAGTAATCCCGTCAGACAGTGTACAGCAGGCTCTGGATATGGCAATGGAAAACTGCCCGGGCGGTCTCCTTGTATTCGGTTCACTTTACCTTGCTGCCGATGCCAGGGAACATATTATTTCCATGCTTGAAAAATAAAGGCAGACGCCAGATAGTTTATCTGAAGAAATGCAGATAATTTCTGTCAGTGCACAGGCTGAAAACACAACATAACAAGTACATAATATAAACCGGAGTTTTCTCCGGTTTTTTATTTTTAACCATATCCGACAATTTTTTCTTTCGGGATAATATATTATTACATCAGGACAAGTATGCATAAAACGCAGAAAGGAATTATTATGACAAAAGTATCATTTTCGCAGGACAAATCCACACTTACGGTACATCTTGCCGGTGAAATAGACCATCATGGTGCGGCTTCGGTGAGGTCAGGCATAGACAGCCGGATTCTGAAAGCTATGCCAAAGGTTGTAATCCTTGACTTCTCCCGGGTAACATTTATGGATTCCTCCGGTGTAGGTCTTGTACTGGCACGCCATAAATTATGCCGGGACTGCGGTGCGTCAGTTTATGTCAGCGGGGTGGACAGGTCCACAGGCCGAATTCTCTCCCTTGCAGGTATCAGAACAATACAGAATATTCAGATATAAAGGTGATTCTATGTATAAAGAAAATCAGTTTAAAATTCAGTTTCCGTCCAGGTCAGTAAACGAATCCTTTGCCCGTATGACAATAGCAGCATTCTGTATGCAGGCTGACCCGACGATAGAGCAGGTAAATGACATAAAGACAGCAGTCAGTGAAGCAGTGACAAACTGTGTCGTCCATGCCTATCCTGATTGTGTGGGTACAGTGTACATAACAGCCCGTATCAGTGATGGTTTGCTTACCATTACTGTAAGGGACAGGGGTAAAGGCATAGAAAACATAAAACAGGCTATGACTCCGATGTTTACCACAGATGCCGCCAACGAAAGGGCCGGCCTGGGCTTTGCGGTTATGCAGGCCTTTATGGACAAGGTAAAAGTTTACTCAAAACCGGATAAAGGAACAAGGGTTGTTATGACTAAAAAACTAACAGAGGTAAAATAATGTCAGTCACCCTGAAAACAGAAAAAAGCACAGAAAGAGAGAAATTTATTGAGAACAATCTGGGGTTGGTACATTCCTGTGCCAACAGATTCAGAGGCAAAGGAATTGAATATGAAGAGATGTATGCCGCAGGCTGTGTAGGGCTTATAAAAGCCTATGATGCTTTTGATAATGAAAGAGGCGTGCAGTTTTCCACCTATGCAGTGCCTGTTATTCTGGGGGAAATAAAAAAGCTATTCCGCGACGGCGGTATGGTAAAGGTAACGCGAAGTGTAAAGGAACTGTCACTGAAAATTAACTATGCAAGAGAAAATCTGCAGAAAAAACTTGGCCAGGAGCCCACTTTGAAAGAAATCGCCGCAGAGCTCAATGTTTCAGTGGAAGAGGTAGCACAGGCTGTTTCGGCTGCCACTCCCCCTATGTCTCTTACCGCAGCATTTGAAGATGAAGACGGCCAGACAGAATTTGATATTCCCATAGAGAGCGCCGAAGAAGAACTGACCAATATGATGGGAT